>NZ_JAACFW010000022.1:0-84057 GCF_029237245.1 Aeromonas sp. 5HA1 | reverse complement strand
GATATCTACAACGTGGAGCGGCCGCATCATGCGTTGAAATACAGAACCCCCGATGCAGTGCATCGGGGGTTCTGAGTGGAGAAATGCTAGCCGAAAATGTGTAAACCTATTTCAGGACTAGACACTGTTTTTTACGGCTGACCAGAATCGCATGAGAGGTTCAGTTGTTGTTTGTCGATGGAGATTATGGCCTGCCGGTGATCGTTGAGTCTATTAAGCCCCCTCCCTGCTGTTGTTTCACCAGTGGATCAGTCCTACGTCACCTTGTCGGCGTGATGCCCTGCATCTTCAGCCAGAATGCCTCCTGACAGGGATTGTGGAACAGCTTGCGTGACGGCGTGATGGGCATGTGGCTGGTGACAACTCGATAGCTTATCCAGCATTCGGCGCACAGCTGTTCTGAGGGGACCTGGTCCTGCTCTCTCTGATGACAGATGACGACCCCATTGGCGAACCAATAGGTGGTTTGCTGGTGCTGGATCAGGGTGCCACTCTCGTCATTCTCGCTATAGTGCTCACTCTGCTGATGAGTGATGGTTGCTGGCCCAGGTTGCCGATGGATGGCCTTGATATAGGTAATGAGCTGATTCATTGCTGTTCTTGCTTGTGACGGGAGTGGTGGTGTGGGAACGCAGGTCGCAGATGCCGCGAGCTTAGCGCTCGGCGCCGCTGGCGGCAATCCCGACCGGACGGCAGGGTGGCAGGCATGAAGGAGGAAGGTGATGGGGATCCCCAGCAACAAGGCCGGGCTGCTGCTCGCCATCGACACGAATTTTGGCAAGCTGCTCAAGGCGTTGCAGGCCGTCCCCGAGAGCCGGGTGCAGGAGCTGGTGATGGAGGTGCACAGCAAGAGCACCTCCATGAGCGTGGCCAATCTCTGTATTTTCACTACTCATTCCTGTACGCATAACAAGTTCCGGTCCATATCTGGTCCGCTTGGTAAAGCTATGCTTGGGGTGAATGGTGTCACTCGGATGAGTAGATAACAGCGTTCGCCGTCAGGCCATTTCTCCGGTCGCCAGCTCCGGTCTTTGCCGCTGCGCGCATTGGCTATGGTAAGAGCGGAGACAAGACCGGAGAGACGCAATCAGAGGGGATGGCAGACAAGAGCAAGCGCAGACGGCAACCCTGATGCCAAAAGTCACCGAAGCAGAGTTGACCGGATATGTTCAGTGGTGGTCTGGGGGATATCCGGTCGCTTCAATTTTATTTTGGAGGATCAAATTCTATTTCAAACTCTCCTAGTTCTACGCCATTAATTCGAGGAGTTCCTTTTAGGCGAATACGGTAGCCTTTGTAAATGCCGTAACCAATTAATACCGCTATAAGAGACGCGATTAAAGCAATAAGACCAACACTCCCAATAACAGAGGCGCATCTTGCTGTGCATAAAGGGGTGATCGAAGATGCTGACACTTCACCAACGTTCGAGCAGTTTTTAAGGCGCTTCCACAGCTTCGAGTCCACCTCAAGCTTATGGTCAATGAAGCGCACAATAACCTTGTTCTTGTCTTTAATCAGTTCATCCAATCGGTTGTAGAAAGCATCGGTTTCCTCGTATTCCATATAGCGACATTGCATTGCAGTTTCTGATACGTTCATAGCTTAGGGTCCTGTATGGGGCTAAGTCGTAAAGTATCAGTATCTATCTGTTATTCAAACACATATTAAAACCATGTTCATCCAGAACATCAGGCCCTGAGCTAACCACTCAGGGCCTTTTTCATATCCACGATTTAAAGGACAGAGCATGTTTATTCACCAGATTTTGCGAAAACAAGTAGCCGCGATCAGCATCAAGCCAATGAGAGACGGCAGCATTGATTTCACGGTAAAGGGCAGCACCAAGGGAGCAATTAAGGGGGCTATCACCGGAGCTGGCGTAGGTGCCAAAGGCGGTATCCCAGGAGCCGTCGCAGGCACCATCATTGGCGGCACTATCGGCTACATCACCGGCCCAGCAGACTGAGGAGGGAATCGCCATGGACGAGTTCATTCAAGAAGGGAAATACGCTTCCCACGAGACGCTAAAGGGTTATGCCTACAGCTGGCAGACGTTGAGCTTGTTGATGCAGGAGGTCATCACGAATGGAATGTATGTTCCTGAGCTCCTGCCAGATGAAAATCAGCCTGTGCTGCTGGTCGTGATCAAAGAGGCGACCGTCCTCAAGGCCAAGTCCCTGCACAGCGAAGCGCCTGAAGTATTGATTTCGATAGCATCCCATACCGGCGAGTTAGTCAGGGATGACGACAACGGTTACTACGCTGACTATTGGCGGTTAGCAGCGGGAACGATCAAGCTGATCGACTGCGCAGAAGATGCCGTGTTCTGGCTGCCTCTCCCAGAAGTGGAAGCATGGGAGCCCTATCGCTTCACTGGGTACGGTACACCGTTCGATGCCCTGTCAGCTCCACTCCCTGTATTCCAGCATTTGGCTTTCGTTCTAAAACCTGAACAGGCACAGCCCGACTTGGGCACCACCATCTACCTGAAATCCACTATCTGATTTACCCGAGGATCCCAATATGAACAGCAAGACCAACAAGCAAGCTGCCAGCCTGCAGAGCAATGACCAGCCCGAGAACAAGGCAAGCGATAAACCCGCGCTACCTGCCAAGGTTATCTTGACCAGTGGTGTCGCCATGTTGCTCTCGCCAGGCTCAACTACCACTGTGGGCTATGAGATAGGCCATGAACCTGAACAGTCTGAGCTGTTGATCCGTCTGACCGGCAGCAGTGGCGGTGGCCTCTGTTCCAAGGAGTGGTTCGGCTTGGCGCAAGTCGTCGATCTGCTGAACGAGCAACAGCCGGACAAGGCATTTACCTCTGGCCTGTTCAAGGTGATCTGGCACTTCAAAGGTAGTAGCAATAATGCGGGGTTCCTGGCTGCCGTACTACGCCATCTGGAATTGACCAAGGCAGCACCGGAAGTACGGTTCGGACATTTGATTACGGGCAAGCATACCGAGTGGTTTGATAGCCTCAAGACCAAGCTGCCAACCAACTAACCCACATCGACAGCCCGCTCTATTCCATCACTCGAATCCCCACCTTTCACTTCAAGAGAACCAAACATGAAACCTACCCTCGTTATCACGGGCTTGCCTGTGAGGATAAGTCACGACCTGCAAACGCTACTGGAGCAGGCCATCAGTTCAGCGCTGGAGGATTTTCCAGACGAGATCCCGGATGGCTCCACACCTGCAGCCCTGACCCTCAACTACCGAGATCCTGACTACAGCGCAACAACTGGTGGCTATCACCCTGTCGAGATCCGCCTTGAACGCTGGGATGACGGTTGGCATCTGCGCTACGTCACCGACTTTGCCTATGTGGGCCAAGGCTGGTCCACCGAGTTGGCCAAGGAGTTGGATTTCGATTTCAGCATGAGTGAGTACACCCATTCGTTGATGGGTGAAATGTCACTGGCAGAGGTGAATGAATGGTTTGACGTCTGGCAACAGAGCTTTTGCTGCTATGCCCAGATGGACGTATTCGCCCTGGCGGTGACGCCAGACTGACGCCCAAGACCGGATATAGACCGGAAAGCCGTTGGCCGCGAGCTGGTAAACCATCAGCGGCTAACATCACCACCAACAGATAAATCAGTACCACCAGAACGGCACAGGGATCCGACCTCCCTGTGCTGTTTTTTCTTGGGGCAATGCCAGCCCCCGCTCACACCAGTTAACAGGAGTTCAACTATGTCAGATCTCCCATCTCGTTTTCGCTTCACCCAAAAGGCGATTGAAGCGCTGCCACCCAATCCCGCAAATGCAAAATCCACGGAGGCCGAATACAGCGACACCCAGATCTCGGGGCTCAAATGCTTGGTGGGGAAAGGGGAGGGCAATAAGAAGTTCCTGATGCGGTACCTGTGGCATGGCCGCAAGCGGGCTATTGCCATAGGCCGCTTTCCAGACGTAGACCTGAACACGGCCAGAGAGATTGCCACAGACTATAAACGACTGCTGTCACAGGGCATCGACCCCAAGCAATTGAAGGAGGATAAACGGCAAGAGCTCACGTTGCATGAGCTGTTCCAACTGTATTACCTGCCTTATGCCAAGCACCATAAACGTTCTTGGCAGAACGACGAGCAGCGATTCCGGGATCACCTGCAACCGGCGCTGGGCTCTCGGCTGTTATCGGAAATCAATCTGGAGCAAGGGCAAGCATTGCAAACCAGCCTGATGAGCCAGTGCAAGCCAGCGACCAATAACCGGATCACCACGTTGCTCAAGGCGATCCTGACGTGGAGTGTGCGGATGGGGTATCTGGAGCAGAACCCCTTGGTCTATCTGAAGACGCTCCCCGAGAACAACCAGCGAACCCGATTCCTAGATAAGGCTGAGATCCGGCGCTTGTTCATGGCAGCGGATGCTGATGAGAACCGCTATGCAGGGCAGTACGTGAAATTGCTGTTGCTGACGGGCCTGCGCAAAGATGAGTTGAGGCTTGCCAAGTGGGAGCACATCGACAAGGTGCATCAGACGCTGTTCATACCGCACACCAAGAATGGCAAGAGCCGGATCCTGCATATGAATCACATGGCAATGCAGGTTTTGCAGGATACGCCGGTGATAGCGGGAAACGCCTACCTGTTCCCAGGGCAGAAGCCGGGGCAACCACTGAACAACGTCACCAAGCCATTTAATCGGATGCTGAAACGAGCACAAATCGAAGGGCAAGTATGTATTCATACCTGCCGCCATTCGGTGGCTGCGTTGATTGTCTCCAGCGGTGGCACCTTGTATGACGTACAGGCACAGTTGGGCCATTCAAGCAGCCAGTCCAGTCAGCGGTATGCACATCTACACGCCAGCAGATTGCGCCACACCAGTGCACAAGTAGCGAACTGCGTGGAGCAAGCGTTGATCTCTCCAGGTGTTGTCAAAGTGGAGCCGCTTGCGTTGCAACGGGCAGGATAAGCAAGCGAATGCAGGGCGTAGCCCAGTGGCATCGTTGCCTAACTCGCCAGCCTTTGTCTCGGGGGCTGGCGAGTTTTTTGGGCGTGATGGATGTGGCTGTCTCTGGAGAGGCCGAGGTTCTCTGCGTGGCTGAGGAGAGTGGTATGTCGGGGTATACGGGCTGTGCCCGTGGGGCATCAACACATGGCAAGGTAGTTATGGGGATGAAAAGACAAACAAAAATCTAACACTGACTGCCCGGAGGGTGCTCGGCTGTACCAACCCGACAAGGCAGCGGAACGAGGTCTAGTTAGTCAGGCAAGAGGAGATAGCCAAGCCCGTTTCTGAAGCAAAGAAGCAGGAGCCACAGACATGGGCAACGCCATCGAGCCCAAACACCATGGCCCAGAGCAGCAATGCCACACAGTCCTTCTCACAGGGGAGGGAGGGGGCAATAGTTACTCTACCCCAACGTGGATAGGACACCACCCCAGCACTTCATGCGGGGCATGGCCGCCGAAAATCCGAGTCTGCGCGAGCCCCCCATTTTTGCGCATTTTGGGGCAGCCTCTGGCCTCGAACGGTGATCTGTCGCTGGTCATTCTCAGACAGGAAGAGAGGCCGGAGAACCTTGGTTATTAGCAATCGTCACTGAACCTTGCGCACGCAGAGCCACCCGTTTATCAATCTAAAGCAGGATCCCGCTCGCATTATCGGCGTTGCTGCTCCCGTCCAAGTGGGCCGGGGAAAATGCAAAAGCTCGGCCACCAATGCCAACTCTGCTTACCCGTGCCCCCCTCTGTCGTGAAAATCCAAGTCGACACGCCCTGTCGGGCACCTCCGTGACACTTGGATACCTTTGACAACGATGCTCCCCTGGATGGCAGAACACGACACCTTAGCCCAGCGCCTCGGCGTGATCCTGACCAAGCTCAATCACGGACAGCGGTTGGTGATCTCCGAACTGGCTCATGAGTTCAACGTCTCACCACGCACCATACAACGGGATCTGAACGTCAGACTGGCTTACTTGCCATTGGAGCGTGAGGGGCAGACCTATTGGCTTGACCCATCCTATTTCGGTAGAGCATCGACTCCCGCGATCCTTCGGCTGTGTGAGCAAGTTGGGGCCAAGGCGCTGTTCCCGGACGATCACGACGCTCTGCTCAAGCAATGGCTCAACCCCAATGGGTCCCCCGTGTTCGTTCTGTCAGGATTTCAACTCGATGAAGATGACAACCACCACCAATGGTTAAAGCCGCTTGCCAAAGCGATCAGCCAACAGCTCAAAGCCAGGCTGACTTGGGTTGGTGAGCAAACAGAACAAGAGGTTGTGCCATATCGCTTGGTCAATAAGCGGGGCCGCTGGTACTTGGCAGGTGTATCCACGGAAGCACCGTTTATTGAGCCCCTATCCCGAATATCGCTCATCAGGCTGACGGAGGCAGCAGCCACTATCGCAGAACCTCAGCAACAGATACTCCAACGGTTGATCGAGCAAGAGGCCATCCCATCCCATGAAGTCGTTATCAAGGCGGCTTCACCCATCGCCCACGAATTCAAGCTCAGGAACATCCTGCCCGAGCAGGCACTGATCCGAGAACTGGAAGACGGCAGCATCTTGTTGGCAAGCAGGGTATTCGATGGTGCTCAGCTGCTACCCGTGATCAAAACGTATCTGCCGCATCTTGAAGTGATCAGCCCTGCGGGGATCCAGGCTCTGGTCAAGCGTGACCTCAAGACCCTGCTCAGTCGGATGTAAGCCAAATTTCACGTCATTTATTTCAAACCCCGACACCACCTGTCGAGGCCAATCACCACTATCTGTAGTTCAACCAACAAGGAGCAAAACCATGGGATCTCCCACGATAACTACGCTATCTGACCTCGTTCTACGCAGTCATGACGATTATGAGACAGTCTTCGAGCATGTAGCCGCTCACTTGCAAGCAGAGGGTGGCACCATCAAGAAAGTTGATAGGGCCAAGGGAGAGTTGGAAGCATCCTGGAAGTACGGGGTTAACCCGTTTGGCCAACGGGTCACAGTGCATTTCAGCTCACCAGAGGAAGGGATTGTTGAGCTATCGCTGACCGGCTCTTTCGTTGATGCCATTGATACCTTCGGTACGGCCAAGAAGAAAGCCAAAGCGATAGCTGCGGTGATACCCAACCCAATCGATGTGACGGCATGGCCTATTCGTGAACCTTCACCGACACAAACACCAGTCCAATCAGCACCAGCGGGAGGCACCGTTCACCATCGGGGGAAGCGGAAGGTCTTGATGGCCATCTTGATGTTCTTTGGGGGCGGTTTGGGCCTACACAAGTTCTACACCGGCAACTGGGGCTGGGGTCTGATCTATTTGGCTGCCTGCACAACTGGGATCCCCGTTTTACTGTCGGTCATTGAGTTCATCCGTGTGCTCTGCCTTACCCAAGAAGAGTTCGATAAACGCTACAACTATCAAGCAGTGAGGGCATTCCAATGGGTATGGTAAGGGTAAAGAGTCTCGTTCTGGCGGCCAGTGTTTCACTGCTGATGGTCCCTGCTGCTCAAGCTGGATTGCTCAGCAAATGGGACGAGCTGACCGTGAAAGAGGGCGAACTGGATAGCTGCCCAGGCGTGACCTTGGAGCAGCAGGCCGAGAGCTTCTTCAAAGATCCCGATTGGTCGGCAGGTAAAGCCGCCGATGGTCGCAAGTTGGTCAATGTGAGTGGCACATTCACATATGGGGATAGACCTGTACGGGGCATGCTTCAGATGTGGGTTCAAGGTGAGGAATTCAGCGTGGAGGCACTGGAGATAAACGGTCAGCCACAGTCGGAGATCATGATAGATGCACTGCTGAGCAAGATGTGTGAGGCAGCACAGAGCCAGCAGCCCACAGGGCTTCAGGAGTCGGCTCAAGCTCGCGCTGATCTACCATTTGTCGGCAAGCGGCGCTTCAACTTCTCGGGGGGTAGTGGTACCACCAAGTTCATCACGATCCAGAGTAACGGCCATACTGTTGTTGAGAGTTGCGGCTCGGAATGCAGTACTGATTTTGAAGGACCATTCACTAACCCGCTCAAGTCGCGGTACGGGGTCTATCGAGTCGAGGCCAAGCGGATTTTCGAGCTCGACGAGAAGGGGCGGAGCAAGACCTGCCAGAAGGAGCTGGGAGAGCCAAGAGATACAAGGTGCAGCGTCGAGCTGTATGTCGCTCAGTAAGAAGATCAGGCGGGAGCAATCCCGCCTTACTTTTTTCCAGCGTCAGGGCTGCAGTTGAGGTGGAATGAACAGGGGCATGTGCGCGGGATGACAGCTGGAGCAAGAGGCCAGAGCAGATTGCACAGCTCAGATGCCCAAATAGAGAAGAAGGATTGGACCACGAGAAGGACCACGAAAAGATAAACATATTAGTAACATTGGTGTCCCGGAGGGAGCTGGACCCAGCTAGGCAGGAAGGCAAGGCCAGTCAGAGCCAAGTCTGGCTGTCAGATAGGAAACCAAGTGAGTTTTGGCAATTGTGGGGAACCAGCAGGCAACGCTGATAGGGAATGCTGGAGGGGGAATATTGCGATAGCCCAGTTGCAATAGGTACTCAGAGTTAGCATTAGGCGGGCCAAGGCCCTGGTGTGAGAGGGTGGGGCTCCCTCACACCCCCACGGTCATATAACACCATCCAGTCAACCCATGACCCGCATGAACTCCCGAAATGCGCACCTGCGCGTTGCCCCATTTTCGCGCCATTTCAGAGCAATTTATGGCTCCGGTCGGAGCAAATTGGGCCGTTTTGCCCTCTCTACGAGGGGAGCGGCAGAGCTATGAACATTTGGTGTCATTACTCAATTTTTTCAGCGAGGGGGAGCGACCTTGTTATCACCATCATGCGAGTCGTTGCCGTTATCGAGGTGGTGAGACCGGGGTACCACTCAAGGCCAAACTAATGGAGCAGATTCAGGGATGTGCGCAAGAGACGGTGAGAAAATTCAAATTCAATCAACAGATTATAAAGGGGGTAGGAGTTCAGTGGGGGTGGGTGAGCGGATCACACGCTACATCGACGCGATCACCCACCCCTTCCATGATGCAGTTGTCACGATCTGGTTTATTGCTATCAGACGTGAGCAGTCATGGAGGTAACACTGATGCCAATGTTGTTATCTGGATTATTACATTCAGGATGGACAGGCATGTGAGCCCATTTGATGCCACAGTCTGCATCCGGCGTTTGCCATCAGGGTGGTGTACAGGTTGAACATGCTCCTCGCGAATGAAGTGATACTCATCAGTTGCTCATGGTAGGGATGGGGCGGTGGATCTGCCCCATCCCATATTCAGTAGCTACCCCTTGGCTGCCCGCGCGGGGTTCAGCCCCTATGAAACTGCGCAGAACATGTTTTTTGCGCATGGCTAGCTCGTAAATTTTTTTGATGTGTGGCTTGACGACCCAGCCGTCATCACTTACCTTGAGCCCCGTAACCGCGTAGAGGCGCTACAACACAGCAGTAATCCTCTTTTCTTGCGTACTCTTCGCAATCAGGGTTCTCCGTGTCACAGCTTACATCGATATCAAATGTTCCGTTTTGATAACCGCCTTGTCACCTGACAGGGTTCTTTGTAAGCAAGTGCACCAAAGGAGGACCTAATATGTCCCACCGCACAAAAAAGCCCAGTAGTACCAAATTGACCAAGAAAACTGCGTCAGCTACAAGCTGCCTGGCCATGGTTGGTACAGACCTACTCGACCTCAATCTTATCGCATATGTCAGACGATTCAGGTCGCTCTACGATGCCCCTGTGACCTCTGAAGAGGCCCGTCTGCCCAAATATTCTGTTGGCGTTTATGGTTTTGATGACCAGATACTCGTCCATGCGAGGCAGGTTGATGGGGATGAGCAACAACAATTCCTCGACAATCTTCGCTCTGGCTTCGAGTCCCACGGGTTGCTAGACCGGTACATAGCCCTCCCAGAAGGTAGCCTGATCTGGCCTAGTCTGATCAAGCGGGTTAATCATGGTCCAGTTGGTCGTGGTCACGTTGTTCGTTTTTTCGGTACCGACCCCGATGAGGCTTTAGTTGTTTGCCTGCTTGGCTCTGAGGCTGCTGCTGAAGAGTTATTCAGATCGCTGGCCAGCAGATCGGCATCTTCCACGAAGTAACCCCCCCGTCCCCCCCTCTGATTGCTTAGCACGCTTCTTGTCGTGAGGGGGGGCTTTTGTCTTTTAAAAAGGATATTCCATGTTTGAAATAACACGGGTTGAGGGCGTTGTTGCTGACGAGCTTGTGCCAGAGAACGTTCCTTTCAATATCGTTGCCGATGGTGAATTACCCAAACGAAGTAAGGTCTCAATAGCAGTCGCTGGTGGAGATGACTTGTGGATTGGCTTGGATTCTGAATGGGTGCGCCAAGGCGACCGTAACACCGTCCTGAGTTATCAGGTCCATTGCATCAACTCGTCAGGGCAAGCACTTAGCCTGATCTATTACCCTGCACCCGGCAAACGTGACAGCTTCGAGGACCTGATCTCTTGCGCTGTTCAAGATTGTCGAGCAAAAAAACTGATCAAAAAATGGCCCAGACGGATCATCATTTGTGCCCATTTCATACGTGCCGACATGAGCTCGTTTGAGTCTTTTTGGGCTATTAAGGGACGGCTGACGGGGCAAGGTGGCAGCGTAGTCGGTCAAATTATTTCAGATAGCGGTTATGGAGTAGATGAAACCGCTGAACGTAAGCGCCGTGCGCCGCTAAAGCCCGTCATTCTGCGTGATCGCTACCGTAAGCCCCAACAGTCGATCATTCAATTTGTCGACACCCTCTTCTTATCACCCAACAAATCGCCGCTGACAGCGCTGGGCGCAATGCTTGGTTTGCCCAAAGTGGAAATACCTGATGGCTTCAGTATCGAACGCATGGACGAGCTCTTAGCTGGCAACAAGGAAGCGTTTGAACGATATGCTCTGCGGGATGCTGAGATTGCTGTGCGCTATGCCTTGAAGGTACGCGATTTTCTTGGTAGACAGTTTGGCTTGCAGAAGCTTCCCAGGTCATTGGGGGCTGTCGGTGTTTCTGTATTTCGGCGATTACTCAAAGACGCAGACATCGACTACATGACGGCCTTCGGGCTTGAGATCGCCAAGTTGGAGCGGTGGAATGCCGGTACAGGGAAGGTCACGACAACGGCGGTGAAACGCCCCTCTCCTGCTCGTGGACTGTATGAGGATCTCGCCATCCGCTGCTACCACGGTGGTCGTAATGAATCATTCATGATGGGACCTACCCCGATAGGGGATTGGTATGACTGGGACTTGAAGGGTGCTTACACCACGGGGCTCTGTGACCTGTTGGTGCCTGACTACGCCAACATGCATACGAGCTCTGACCCTCAAGATTTTATCGGTCACGTCATGGGCTTTGCTTATGTCGAGTTCGTTTTCCCAACGGGCACACGCTTTCCTTGCTTGCCTGTCCGATCTGAACAATATGGGCTGCGCTTTCCTTTATCAGGGTTGGCGTATGTCACCGCACCTGAAATCGAGTTGGCGTTATCCATGGGGGCTACCATCGCAATCAAGCACGGTGTCATTGTGCCTTGGGTTGCGGGTAGTCAGCCCTTGTTCGAAGATTTCACAAGGCTTATCCAGCGGTTACGTCGCGAGTACCCAAAAAAGAGCCTTGAGGAGGTGATGGTTAAGGAGGTAGGGAACTCGCTTTATGGAAAGCTGGCCCAGGGGCTGAGTGGCAAAAACGCGTTCGATACTGCTACAGGTTTGAGCAAGAAGATCGGCCCCTCGGCTGTGACCAATCCCTACATGGCGGCTCATACAACGGGCCTGATCCGGGCTGTGTGTGGTGAGCTTCTTCACCGGATCCCCTCACATCGCATGGTGGTATCGGTCACTACCGATGGTTTCCTCACTGATGCCCCTTTGGAGGAGCTCGACCAGACGGGCCCCCTGTGTCGTCGTTATCAGGCTTTATGTCAGCGGTTGCATGGTGATGAGAGTGGTGAACCCGTGCCGATGCTGGAATTGAAGCACCATGCTCGCCAGATTGTGTCTATCAAAACGCGGGGGCAATGCACCGCTATCCAAGGTGATACGCCCCCTGTGCTGGCTAAAGCTGGCGTTAAGTGCGCGGGAGCGACAGAGGAGCAGAACGCATGGATCCTGAGACTCTACCTTGACCGTGAGCCGGGACAGAAGATCGACGCCAGTCACCTGATCTCGCTTCGGGAGCAGTGGCTGACGGAAAGCGACCTGATCGAAATCAAGAAGCAGATCAGGCTGCCCTACGAGTTCGACCAGAAGCGGCAGCTGGTGAACCCACGGATGGTTGAGGTTGCCGGTGAAACGCATATTGCTTGCGATACGTTGCCTTGGGGCGATGCTGGCATGGCGGATCATTGCCGTGCCCGTTTCGATGGATGGCGAGAGACCAACTGCCTCAAGACCATGGAAGACTGGGCTAGTTGGGAGGACTACTACGAATCTGCGCTGGCCCTGCAAGGTTCCAAGATGCGGGTCTACGAGGATGGCTCGCTCGGTATCTTGACCCGCATTCTGACCCGCTCACTGGTGCAGAAGAAATGGTTCCGTCATAGCATGGTTAACCGTGAGATAGCAGCCTTGTTGACGTCTGTGGGACTGTCAGTGACGGTCGACACCTGCAAGAACTGTAAGCGGGCCACTCTCTACGAGCATGTTGTACCCGTTACTGACAAGGTGCTGAAGGTGCTGGCTCTGCTGCTACGGCAGCTCCCTGGCTATCCGTTAGCCCCTTTGTTTAAACCTGAGCGCTTGGCTGAGGCTACACGTCGTCTGAAGGAGTTGGAGGTGACCCATGGCTGAACTTCAATATGGTCCACAGATCCTGCTGGAAGCGCAGGCCCTGTATCAAGCCATGAAGGCTGACAAAACCAGCTACAACCCGCGTGCCATCTCTGAACTGATCGAGCAGTATATGCCCAGCCTAGTGGACACTCCTCGTTTTCGGCGTGAGGTATCATCTTTGCTGTTGCAGCGCACTGGGTGGGGCCGAAGGGTCTTCATCAACTTGTTTTTTGACTTGATCTCTGAACACTTCGGGATAGATGCACCTCATGATGTGGCACCGGTCAGTCAATGGGTTGCTGCACCGGCTCCTCCGTTGATAGCGATGGTAGATCATGGAGTCCTTGACCTTGACTTTGATGATCTGGAGATCACATCGCTATCTGGTGCTTCTGACTCATCCCCCTGGGACTGATTAACCGCTGAACCTTATGACAACGCCACAGCTACTCGCTGCGGCGTTCTTTTTTGCTCTCTTCATCGTGCTTTCACTTACCGGCTATTGCGCGCATTCAGGCGTATGCGCCACATCAACATCTTGAATGATCCACTAGATCAAGCTGTTATGGCTCGGGGCGATAGGCCCGATGGGGTGGTATGCGAGACAGCCGCTACCCCAGAAAGCGCATACCTCCCCTAACCTGATATTCGTCTATCGCTCCTGATTACTTTTGTAGCGCCATCCTAACGTTCTTCGCATGCTGTGTCCGATGCATTCAATCATGTTGTCATCACCGCATAAGGTTCAGTCAGGTTCAATATTGATGCCGCTCGGCTGTATGACATTGGTGAAGGTTGGCGAATGATTCTACCTAGAGCGATATGTTGCTCACTTTGCAGATGAAATGACTATCTGCGCAAGTTTTGCTAGTGCAAGCACTGGCTTTGAGCCAAAAAGCTGCTCGTGGATATACGCCTAACGTGTCGTAATGGCGATAAGCAGTTGATAATTAACAGATAAAAAAAGTGGCATGGTCGCTGCTAGAGGTTGAGTCGAGTGCTATCTCATTTAACCAACTTACTTAGGAGCATACACATGCCAACTCCATGTTATATCAGCATCGAAGGTAAAACTCAGGGCAACATCACTGCCGCCGCCTTCACCTCCGATTCCGTCGGCAACATCTTCGTGCAGGGCCATGAAGACGAGATGCTGGTACAAGAGTTCCAACACGTTGTGACCGTACCGACTGACCCGCAATCCGGTCAACCGGCTGGCCAGCGTGTCCACAAGCCGTTCAAATTCACCGTTGCCCTGAACAAGGCCGTGCCGCTGATGTACAACGCCCTGGCCTCCGGTGAAATGCTGCCGAAAGTGACCCTGAAGTGGTATCGCACTTCCGTGGAAGGCAAGCAGGAGCACTTTTTCTCTACCGTGCTGACCGATGCCACCATCGTCGATATCGACTGCCAGATGCCCCACTGCCAGGATCCTGCGAAGTCTGACTTCACCCAGCTTATCCAGGTCTCTCTTGCTTACCGCAAGATTGACTGGGAGCACACTGTTGCCGGCACCTCCGGTTCTGACGACTGGCGTGCCCCTAGCGAGGCATAAGCCTCACTTACCTTGCTATTCCTTGTATGTAATCTCGTATGTTGTGGCCGGTGAGCACCGGCCTTTTATCCCGTCATTTCTCCGGTCGGTCTTTGGCTGCCGGAGCTTTTATGTTTTGCCATCCCCCTGCCCAAAAATTGGTGTCGTGGTAGTGAATGCGGAGTGATGGCAAAGCAATAAGGGGTGTCCTGTTATGCAGACACAATCAATGTCTTACCTGTCATATTACTTATCTTTGGTTGCCACATATGAACCGGAGAGGGCGGTAGCGTGGTGTTTTAACAGGTTTCAGGCCGCGTTTGGAGAGGTACTAGGGAGATATCATGGCTAATCAGACCGGATTGCAGTTCACCGTCAAAGTAGGGGCGCTGCCTGATGCGACGTTTGTGGTGGCGAGTTTCGAGCTTAATGAAGGGTTGAATAGTCCATTTAACCTGAACCTCGAGCTGGCTAGTGCGCAGAGCGATATCGATTTTGGTGCTGTGCTGGACCAACCGTGTGAGCTAATGGTGTGGTATGAAGGTTCGTTGCAACGCCGCCTGAGCGGCGTGGTAGCGCAATTTGCTCAGGGCGATACCGGGTTTCGTCGTACCCGATACAGCATGGCGGTCAAGCCTGCACTGTGGCGGCTCTCTCTACGTACCAATGCCCGTATCTTCCAAGCGCAGAAGCCCGAAGAAATTCTCTCTATCTTGCTGCAAGAGCACGGCATCACCGATTATGCCTTTGCGCTGAAAAACGAACATGCGCAGCGGGAGTACTGTGTGCAGTACCGTGAGAGCGATCTGGCCTTTGTGAATCGTCTTGCAGCAGAAGAAGGTATGTTCTACTTCCATGAGTTTGAAGCAGGTAAGCACCGAGTGGTATTTGCTGATGACGCCGCTGCTCTGCAAGAAGGGCCTGATCTCTTTTTTAATCTGGCCAATCAAGGGTTACAGCAGGGCGCTTTTGTGCGCCGATTTCATTATCAAGAAGCAGTGCGTCCGGCAGAGGTGGAGCTCAAAGACTACAGCTTCAAGACACCAGCTTATGGCCTGTCTCACAAGAAGATGGGGAGCGATCTGGCCCATCAGCGTGATACCTACCAGCACTTCGACTACCCAGGTCGCTTCAAGCAGGACCCGAGCGGCAAGGCGTTTGCCCAGCATCGGCTGGATGCACTGCGAGCAGATGCCGTTACGGGGAGTGGGCGTTCTACAGAAGCGGCCTTGATGCCGGGGCTGAGTTTCACGCTGTCAGAGCATCCTGCTCCTGCGCTCAATATCGTCTGGCAAGTCGTGCATGTCACCCACACCGGCAAGCAGCCCCAAGCATTGGAAGAGGAGGGAGGCAGTGAGCCTACCGTGTACTACAACGATTTTGGGGTGGTGAAGGCCAGTACTACCTGGCGTGCACAGATGCCCCACAAGCCCCTGGTCGACGGGTCGCAGATTGCCCTTGTGGTGGGGCCTGCCGGGGAAGAAATATATTGCGACAAATATGGTCGGATAAAGCTGCAGTTTCCCTGGGACAGATACGGTGCCAGTGATGAACACAGCTCTTGCTGGGTGAGGGTCGGCCAGGCTTGGGCCGGTGGTGGCTATGGCATGATGGCCATTCCACGAATAGGCCATGAGGTCATTGTCTCATTCCTCGAAGGGGACCCCGACCAGCCCATCGTCATTGGCCGAACTTATCACGCGACCAGCCTTCCTCCTGAAGGGTTGCCTGCCAATAAAACCCGCATGTCACTGCGCAGCAACACCCACAAAGGCAAAGGCTTTAACGAGCTGCGCTTCGAAGACAAAGCGGGTCAGGAAGAGGTGTTTATCCATGCCCAGCACGATATGAATACAGTGGTGCTCAACAACCGCTCAACCTCTGTTAATGCCAATCATGGGGAGCAGGTGGGGGGGAGCCAGACTGTCGCAGTTCAGGGTAACCAGACGGTGTCAGTCAAGTTGGACCAAGTGACCGAGGTGCAAGGAGAGCAGACGATAGCGGTCACCAAGAATCGCAGCACCATGGTCAATGACAATGAGTCACTGCAGGTGAAGAACAATATTGCCATCCAATCGCAGGATGGGGACATTCTCATTGCCACTGCAGGTGGTTATATCGCCATCGACAAAGACGGCAACATCTCTATTACCGGCAAGGGCCTGGTTTTGAATGGCACCCGCATTGATTTGAATTAAGGATGTGACATGTATCAGATGAATGAAGGTGCGCTGTTGATACCGCAGCAGTGGCGTGATGAGTCCCTCCATGTGTTTGTATTGCCGGGAGACACCGTCAATCTAGTGGTCAATCGCTCACCGTTCGAGTTTGGATTAGCGCCAGAGACAGTCTATCAACAGACGCTTTCGCAATTTGCGGCTCACCTCAAGGGATATCAGGAATTGGCGAGTTGGGAGGTGCAGCTGGATGGGCAAGTCGCACCAGCTATCGAGTACACCTGGCGCTCAACGGAGGGACCGATGCACCAGGTCGTGGTGATGCAGGTCAGGGGCACGTTGCTGCTGACCTTTACCATCACGGCAGCCGGTACCCTGCAAGACGAGCAGAAACAAGCCTTGCTTGACGTGATTGCCACCTTTAAAGCTGCGAGCTAAGGGAGGGCGCATGCTTGGCGATATCTTAACGCGGGTAGCGCGAGTCGGCGCTATGCATGCGGGGAACCGCCCCTCCCCGCCAGCTGACAGACCCAAACCTGGTGAGGGCAAGCCCCCCACATCACCTGGCAAAATGATTAAGCACAAAAGCTTTTTGGGGGCGTTGGCGGGGGCGATAGCCGGTGCCTTGGTGGCGGCGGCGGTCTTTGCTGTGGCCGCTGCTGTGGTAACGGCGGCTGTTGCATTGACGGGTGTGACTGGTGGGATGGGGCTGGCGTTGGTGGTGGGGGTCGCCAAGCTTGGACTGGGCATTGCTGCCACCATAGGAGCGGGGGACCTTATCGCCAAGGTGTCTGGGAGCGTCTCAGGCATGGTAGATAGCGCTTCCCCGTCCTTCGGCCCGGTCGCCACTGGTTCGGCCAATGTGTTTGCCGAAGGGCTGCCGGTCTCCCGTGCGCTGGTTGATACAGTCGCATGCACCAAACACTCGGTTCCGCCCATCATTGCGCAAGGCAGTGAGTCTGTTTTTGTCAACGACAGCCCTGCCGCGCGAGTAGATGACCAGACGGCCTGTGGCGCCACCATCAAAGAGGGGGCTTCCACCGTGTTCTTTGGCTCAGGTCAGGGAACGTACGCAGAAATAGCAGATGAGTTCAGTTGGTGGGAAAAGGGGCTGCTGATTGCGGTCGAGTTTCTGGTGCCGCCCAGTCGCGGTATGTTCAAGGGGATAGGCAAGCTTTTTACCAAGGGACCGCGCGCAGTATTGCGGGGGGCATTGGTTGGGGCCAAAGTGGCGGTGCGCAAGTTCAAGCGTACTGCGCTTCGCTGTATGAGTCAGGGGTTCAAAAATAACAAAGGGCTGGCTCGTTTCAAGGAAGCCGCCAAGGGGTTTCTTAAGGACCCTGTTTATATCCCCAGTGGTGAGGTGATTGAATCCCGGCTGGATATTGCGCTTGGCCAAACGCTGCCCTTGTGCTTTGAGCGCACCTACCGCACTGCATCTGCCCATACGGGTCTGCTTGGGTTGGGGTGGCATGACAGCTGGAGTGAAGTCGCCAGCGTCAGTCAGCAGGGTCTCGACACGGTCGTGACTATCACCCTGGCACAGGGCTATGACATTGATTTCACTTTCCATCGAGACGTGACCTGCGTCTATTGCCCGCACTATCCCCAATTTACCCTGACGCGAACCGAGCACGGCTTTCTGCTGTGGGACAGAGACAGCCAGCAGACCCGTCACTTTACCCATCAGCAGGGTGCATTGCGACACCTCAGTGGCGTATCGGACAGTCATGGTAATCGCATTGAACTGGTGCGCGACCAGGCAGGCAAACTCAGCCGGGTGCGCCACAGCGATGGCATCGAGCTGGCGCTGGCTTGGCAAGATGGCTATCTGCAGCAGATTGTCCGGGTAGATGGAGGCCAGCAGACACGCTTGGCCAATTATACTCAAAACCGCACCGGTCAACTGGTCGAGGCGGATGCCAGCCATCACTACCACCTGTTTTACGAATACGACAGCCTGGGGCGTCTGACGCGTTGGCATGATAACGACCAGACCTGGGCGCGTTATGAATATGACGCGCAAGGGCGCTGCGTCTATACCACCTGTGCCGATGGCATGCTCACCGCGAGGTTTGACTATCAGCCAGGCAAGGTTGTCATGACTGACGGGTTGGGTCGCCACGAGTATGAGCTTAACGAGCTCGACCTGGTGAGCGCTATTCGTTCCCCCCTCGGGCATGTTACCCGCTTTGACTACGACGAATTTGGTAACCTGCTGCGGGAGATTTCCCCTGCGGGGCGGGTGGTCGAGTTTGACTACCTGAATGACACTGGGCTGGTGACTCGCTTTGTCGACGGTAGCGGCCACGCCTGGCACTACGAGTATGATGACCAGCAGCGGTTGTGCGCAGTCACTGACCCGCTTGGGCGCAGCTGGCAGTGGCGCTTTGATGAGGCAGGCAACCCCGACAGACTGACCGGCCCGGATGCCAGCGAAGTGCATTTTAGCTGGAACCGTCATGGGCTGCTGACGGCGGTGAGCGACCAAAGTGGCAAGGTGCAAACGCGCCTGCAGTATGACCACCGCCAGCGCCTGCTCAGCCAGACTGATGCCGAGGGGCGCACCGAGCAGTGGCGCTATGATGGCCAAGACCGGGTTGCCCAGTGGCAACGTGCCGACGGTGCTCGCTATCAGTTAGGCTATCGCCGCCCCAGCTGGCAACTGCCAGAGCAGCTCAAACGGCCTGATGAGGTAGAAGAGCAGCGGCATTACGACCGTCACAAAAACCTGACCGACTATGTCGATGGTAATGGCCAGCACTGGCGCCAACGCTTCGGTGCCTTTGACCTGCTCCTTGAGCGCACCGATGCTAGTGGCCGCAGTTGGTGCTATCAATACGACCGCGATACCCAACAGCTGATAAAGGTCACTGGGCCAGACCAGCAGGTGTGGCAGTGGTGGCTCGATAACGATGGCCGGGTGGTGCGCGAGCAAGACATGGCGGGCACCCTCACCCACTACCGCTATGACGAAGATGGTCACTGCATCGAAGTCCGCAATGGCGAAGGTCAGGCTCGTCACTTCCTGTTTGATGGCCGGGGTTTGCTGCTACGAGAAACCAGTGACGATGACACCATTCATTATCACTACGACGGTGCTGGCAGGCTGCTGGAAGTGTCATCCAACTCCAGCCATTTGTGCTTTGAATATGACACCCGCGACCGGGTGGTACGTGAAGAGCAAAACGGCGCCACCATCAGTCGCAGCTATGATGAGCAGGCCCGCACCCTGACCCGAACCCTGAGCTGGCCTGAGGGGCACCAAGAGAGTAAGGAAGACGAACCGGCCCCACTGACCACCACCTTTACCGTCAACAACGTCGGCGAATTGACCCGTGTTGGCTTGCCTGATGGGGCCGAGCTGACCCTGGGTCACGACCTGGCTGGCCGGGAGGCGCAGCGCCAGGGCGGTGCTTTTGGTCTGAAGCAAGAGTATGACGCACTGGGCCAACTCACCCGTGCCCAAAGCGGTCAATTGCAAGAGGGGCGCTTGCTGGCGGGGCTCACCCGCGAATACGGTTATGACCGTGCTGGCAACCTGATTGGTGAACGGCGGGGACGCGAGGCGCAGGGCTATCGGCTTGATGCCTGTGGCCGGGTGCTGGAAACCCTCAGCCAGCATCCCAGCTCCGGTCGCCAACGGGAGGCGCAATTTAGCTACACCCGTCAGGGCTTGCCATTAACCGACGGCGAGCACACCCAATGGCAGCAAGGGCGGGTCAGTCAGCGCGGTGATATCTACTACGACTATGACAAGGCGGGCAGGCTTATCAGCAAACGCCAGCTGCGTCCGGGCTTTCGGCCCGAGCAGTGGCACTACCGCTGGGACAGTCGTAACCAGCTTAGGGTAGTCACCACCCCTGACGGGCATAACTGGTTTTACCGCTACGACCCGTTTGGCCGGCGTATCAGCAAACGTTGTGAGCAGAGTGGCGAAGAGGTGCGTTACCTGTGGGATGGTGACCAGATAGCCGAGGTTCGTCATTTCAAGCAGGGACAACTCCAAGCCCGCCGCCACTGGGTCTGGCGCGGCTGGGAATTGCTGGTGCAGCAACGTCAAACGGTGCAGGCACAACCCGCTCTCCAAGCTTGTGCCCCAACGGCCTACATCGAGCAAGGCCCGCAAGCCGCTGCCGAAAGTTGGCAGACCGACTTTGCGGTCAGCCAGCAAAATGGCGAACTGCTGGGGCTATATAACCCGCAGGGAGAGCTGCACTGGCAACCGGCGAAAGCCTCACTGTGGGGCCTGCGGTTAAGCAAGCATGCCGACATCCGTGACCCCGGTTTGGCATTCGCGGGCCAACTGCGTGACGACGAGAGCGGTCTCTGCTATAACCGTTTTCGGTACTACGACCCGCAAGGGGCCTGTTATATCTCTCCCGATCCAATAGGGATCTTGGGCGGGGAAAATAACTATGGGTATGTGCCTAATCCGGTGAATTGGATTGATCCATTTGGGTTGGCGAAGTGTAAGGGACTACCATCCAGTCGTAAGGCTGGAGGTACAGGTGCAAAGTATGACTCTGCGAATGGCCAAGGATTGTATGTATTACATGACGGGAAGAATATTTTATATGTTGGACGAGGAGATGCCGCGTCCCGTTTGAATATTCACGCAAGCACCCCCGGAAAGTCTCACTTGGATCAAATGACTATATTTGATAACAACTTGACCAAAGCTGAAGCTAAGTACTTGGAACAAAAGATCATGGACCTTAATGGTGGCGCCCAATCTACAAGTCAGAAAACTAATTTGCTTAATAAGATTAACTCTTATAGTCCAAACAACCCTAATGCTAGTATATATGATATTGCTGGTCAAAGTAGTAGCTGGGGTAATACAATATTAGATGATGCTCTTTCTATCTTGAGAGGTAATGGTTTATGAAAATAAAATATAGAGAGGGTGACATTTTTGTCATCCCCTTAAGCAATAGTAACTATGCCATTTGTCAGGTTGTTTTTTCACCAAAAAAGAAGTTTAAAAATATAATTTCTTTTTGCGTGCTTTCTATTCAAAATGATAGTTTATTTGTCAATGATGGTCTTTTACCCCCCATCTATGTTGAAAAATTCGGCAAAAAAACACAAGTTTTATTTACTGGAAACCAAAATATTAGTAACGGGATGTGGAAAATAATTGACCATGTTAATTTAACTGAAGAAAAAGAAAAGTTGAAAATATTTAATTATGCAGGTGGTTTGTATAAAGGCGAGGAAGAGATTAGGCGTATTCCTGTTTCTGAGTATCCCAATTACTTAACAATGGGTGTGTCAGGTTTTGAATTGGTGGATAACATATTGACCGCCGCCAGTTCGACTATGGCGGACGGGGCCTGCTGATACGCGAACGCTGTGATGAGGGCACCACCCACTATCACTACGACGCCGCTGGCCGCTGGCCGTTTGACGGATGCCATCGGTGAGACCCATCTGCATTTTGAGTACGATGTCCGTGACCGCGTGGTGAGTGAAAACCAGCAGGGGGCCACCCTCACTCGCCACTACGATGATCCGGCGTAGACCCTCACCCGTACCCTGACGTGGAACCACACGGAAAAGCAAGAAGAGCACCCAGCGGAGAAGCAAGAAGAGGCCGATCAGCAAGGCCCTGCCCCACTCACCACCACCTTTGGCTTTAACGCCCTTGGCGAGCTGACCCACGTTAGCTTGCCTGATGGTGCCGAGCTAACACTGGGCCACGACCTAGTTGGCCGTGAGACTCAGCGCAAGTGCGGCGCCTTTGCCCTGCGCCAAGAGTACGATGCCTTGGGCCAGCTCACCCGCGCCCAAAGTGGTCAGCTGCAAGAGGGACGCTTGCTGGCGGGGCTGACCCGCGAATACGGTTATGACCGGGCGGGCCAAATTGGTGGGTGTCCCAGATTTTCCCCTTCAAAAAATTGGATTTGATATATTTGGAAGCTAAAGGGGATACTATATGGATTGGAAGGAATTTGAAGATGAGTGTTTTGATATCACACTAAGCCTAGTCAATGGCTTGGTTTTTGAAAATAAAGATGATGTAATTTATGCCTTATGTTTATATACCGACAGTAGTGCCATGACTGTGTCACTTAGTGCTAACTCTGAGAAATGTTTTTTCAAATCAATAAATACTAATGAAGACAATGATGATGAGATGAAGAACTACTACAGATGGGCTTTTTCTGAGTGGCTTTATGATGCATATGGAGCAAGTAAATTTTCGGGGGTTAGTAATACTCTAAGAGGCGATACATTGCGAGATATTGATTTTAACTCTTTTTTAAAAAATCTAATCTCCACCTTGATACAGGTTCTTTGCAGAATTAGAGATGAGAAGATTAACGATCTTGATAAGACGGTTTTCTTTGTCTCAATTACAGATGACGACGATTCAGAGGCTATTGAGAATAGCTCAGCAAAAATAATAAATAGTGACATAGTTTGTCGTAAATTCATATCTAGATATGACTGAGCTTCAGATTTATACGTTGTCTTATATATACCTCTTATGTTAGGTTAAAACATGGTGCTTCACGAAGCGAAGCACCATGTTTTAATAAACTCCCCTTCAGTTAGACAATGAGGCGTATCACTGGGTCTGGCGGGGTTGGGAATTGCTGGTGCAGCAGCGTCAGATGACACAAGCTGGCGCGGTGAGTCTGCCTCATACTTCCACTGTCTATATCGAACAAGGCCTGCAAGCCGCCGCCGAAAGTTGGCAGACTGACTTTGCGGTCAGCCAGCAAAACGGTGAACTGCTGGGGCTCTATAACCCGCAAGGGGAACTGCACTGGCAACCGGCAAAAACCAGTCTGTGGGGCCAGCGGTTAAGCAACCATGCCGATAACCGTGACCCCGGTCTGGCATTTGCAGGCCAACTGCGTGACGATGAGAGCGGACTTTGTTATAACCGTTTTCGGTACTACGACCCGCAAGGGGCCTGTTATATCTCTCCCGACCCGATAGGGGTACTGGGCGGTGAGAATAACTATGGGTATGTGCCTAATCCAGTGAACTGGGTTGATCCGCTTGGGTTGGCGGGGTGCGGTGCTAATGAGCCGTTCATATTCTTTAATAAAACGCACAAGGATTCATTACCAAAACCAAAAGGAACTGGCCCTAACGGCGGTCGTTTACAATCGCACCATGGTTTACAACAAGAATGGGCGATCCATAATTTATCAGGGCATGGTTATAACCCTAAGTTAGCACCATCAATCACATTAGAAACAGGTAAAGGATTGCCACACACTGGCATTTCCAATGCTCAAAATATGCGACGAGATCTTCGTGTTGCTAACGGTAATGGCAAATGGTCTTCTTCTCTCCAAGATGAACTGGGGAATATATCATCTGACTTGAAGTCTGCTGGCTTTAATAGTGACACAATACAGAAAGTTCTTGAACAACAGTATAAAATGCTAGATAAGCTAAACGTTCCCTACGATAGGATTAATTTTTTATGACCACTAATTTTTTTAACTTGAATGAAAGGTATAGTTTAGATGCTTATAAGCCTGCATCTACAGTCGATGATATCATTGCACTTCATAATTACTTCTCTGGCATTGATATACCGCAAGAATATATAGATTTTATAACTCAATTAACTGAGGCGGAAATATTAATTCTTGATGAGTCGTATGTACGAATATGGAGTGCGATAGGCTGTATAGAAATGAACTCGGCATGCAATATACAAAAATATATTCCCGGCTCTATAGCTATCGGTGATAATGAAGGTGGCAAGGTTGTTTTTTATGCTAACGGTAAGGAGGGCTTTGGGCTTTATAAAGTGGGGTTCGGTGATTTAGATATTAACGCTGCTGAGTGGATATCCCCCTCTTTAGTTAGTTTTCTTATCGATGGAATTGGGGCTGATTTATTTATATAGAATAATGAGTGAAGTTCAATATCATATCTCGAATATTGGGCTAAACCATAGTTTGGCGCTGAACAAAGTGAGGCCCAACGTCTGCCGAGGCAACATCCCGCTGCGACCGGATAGGCAACCTGATTGGCGAACGGCGCGGGCGCGAGGCGCAGGGCTATCGGCTTGATGACTGTGGCCGGGTGCTGGAGGTCCTCAAGCCCAGCTTTATGTCCGCCATCCGATTGTGCAGAAGGATGATTAGACATCCCGTAAGTTGGCAGCTCTTAATCCAATATTGAAATGAAAAATAATATTCTTATATATATTGATAGTGAACTGTCTAATCCTTGTTTTTTTGATTTTTTAAAAAAAATAAGTATTGATGACGTATTGGACTCACGAGATGCAGATCCTTTTGATGCTCTGTGGATGGAAAATTTCAATAGATTGGAGGCAATTACCTTTTCCAAAGAAGATGTTGAGTTTGTAAATAGACTTCGGGAAAAGTCATTTAAGAACTCTTTTAGGGTTATTAATGATTCTGAAATATCATCCAGAATATCAGATGATATTGAATTGATAGCAAAGGATATGATAATTGGGAATATAAATGAATGGCCAGTGACCAATCTCTGGGCTTCTTATAAGAAGGGTGAGTTCCCGATATAATCTCGTAAGTTGGGGGGGGGCAAACAAGTCTCTGTGGTTCGGGCAGCTGCTGCTTGATTTGGGAAACAACGCCGGGAAAACCTATCGCAATACTGGGACACATGCATGTCTGCCCAAAGTTGAACCAGGGCCTGTCCCACATGTTGGGGGCCCAATTATTGATGCTGGACAGGCTATTGTCACCATTAACGGTGTCCCTGTTGCTGTTGTTGGTGGTAAAGCATCATGTACAGGTGTTGGTGCATCAGATGGGTTGGTTTCGGGGTCATCTATCTTTACCATCCAGGGAAAACCAGTTGTCAGAATGGGAGATGGATGTGCTCATGGTAGAAAAGTTGTGCAGGGTTGGCCGACGATAACCTCTGATTGATTGGCGATACTTTAATTATACAGGTGCTTTTTTATGAAAAAGATCTATCTCAATACTCTGCTTATATCTCTCACTCTATTTTCTGCTCTGGTTAAAAGTGAGGAACCTCAGTGGCTGGAAGGTGTGTATGTCAATGAAGATCATGACGCGCTAGCAAAATCGTTGACCTTTTGTAAGGCGGGGATGGCTCTTTATGATTTTATTAATGCAGGGTATGTTGTTGAAGGAGAAGGGGATGATAGGGTTATTACACTCTATTCCAATGGAGCATTTAAGCTAAAGGTTGCAGAAAATGGAAAAGTTTTGATGCCTGATGATGATTTCACAAAGCAGTGGCTGACAAAAAGTCGTCTTAAACTCGACGCAACACAACCGTATGAATGTAAACCTGGCTTCTGATTATCCTTGCACTGTTTGTACAGATCTCGTTATATCCTGAATCGTGAATTGCTAGGGAAGGAACCGTATCAGCTTTGTGTCCATCAGGCAGTCGTGTAGCATATCTAGTGCCCCATCCGTCACTTTTTCACTCTGCGAAGATTTTCCCCATGACACATAAAGCCTTATGGCTGGCAGTGGCAGCCAGCATGCTTGTAGCCTGCTCTGCCACGACACCACGCACTGACGCCGAGTTATCCCAAGCCGCAAAGCAGGGCGATGGCCGAGCCCAGTATGAGCTGGCTAAACGTCTGGCGAACCAGCCCGATTACCCCAATGCCATGCACTGGATGCAGCAGGCTACAGAGCAGTCAGGGCCCCTGGCCGCCGATCAGAAGATCCGGGCTAACGCTGCTTGGCAAGTGGGTGACTGGTATCAGGCTGGGCTCGGGGAGCCCAAAAATCCAGTGCTGGCCACTCAGTGGTGGCAGCGCTCGGCACGTCTTGGCAACAACAATGCCAGCTATCGGCTGGGACTGATGTGTCAGGAGCTGCATCGAGGCAAACTTGTTAGTGAATGTCTCGATTGGTTTGAGCAGGCTGCCAAACGGGATCATACCGGGGCGCAGTTGATCCTGGCCAAGTGGTACAGCCAACAACCGGGTGCAGATGCGGATGCCATCAAGTGGCTCGAGAAGGCTGCAGAGCTTGGTAACCGCGATGCCCAGTACCTGTTGGGCGAGCGTTATGAGCAAGGCCGAGGGGTAGCCAAACGGCCAGACCTGGCTCAACGCTGGAATGAGAAGGCTGCGGCTCAGCAGCAACCGGACGCCTTGTGGCAGCAAGCTAAACAGGCAGCACCTACTGATGCTTTTGCGGCCTATCAACGAGCAGCTAGTGCTGGTTCTGCCGAGGCTGAACTCTGGCTCGGCATAGCTTATCTGGCGGGAGAAAAGGTCCCCGCAGACCTTGCCTTGGGTCGTTACTGGCTGGAGTTGGCAGCCGGTCACGGTTCCCATGAGGCTGAGTACCAACTGAGCTTGCAGCAGGTAGACCAGGAGCAGCAGATCCACTGGTTAACGCTGGCTGCTGACGGTGGCGTAACCAAGGCACGGTTTGAGTTGGCGCAATTGCAGCAGGATCAAGGGGCACTGGAGCAAGCGAGGGCCAGCTATGCGAAGGCTGCCCAGCAAGGACACACTGCAGCGCAGTACGCCTACGGCGAAATGTTGCGTTTGGGGCAAGGAGGCAAAGAGGACTACGCACAAGCTATCAAGCAGTATCGCTTGGCAGCCCAACAAGGTGACCGCATGGCCCAATACCGGATGGGGACACTACGTGAGGAAGGTCTGGGGGCGCCGCGCAACCGAGTACATGCCTACGCCTGGTTATCCATGGCCGCCACAGAAGGGATGTCTGAAGCAGTACAGGCCCGTGACGAGCTGGAGGCTGCGATGACCAAACCGGAAGTAAAACAGGCTCAAAAGCTGTCGGAACACTGGTTCAGTAAGATCTCATCATCGGTCCGAAAAAGCTAAAAAGGAACAGAGGGGAAGGCACCACAGAGTGGCCGTTTCCTCCATCAATGTTGGGTGTCGGCACCCGATTGCTCGAACTACTTTAAAGTATCTGTGCAGTTGGTAGAACCGCGCACTATTCACTCTGATTTATTGATGCTTATGATGGGGCTTGGTGGCAAAGAAGTGAGCTCTTTGCCCTTGGGTTAGTCTCAGATTGGGCTCATCTCATGAGGTTGCTGAGCGTGGCTTCGATTGAAGTGAGCAATCAGACTGGGTGCCTTTGCCTGTTTTTCACGGCCGTAACTGTGCTCGTCTCGCTATCAATCCCCATGGTCAGCCAACAGATGGTTTGCCGGTGCCGGATCATGGTGTCGTGCTCATCATGCTCGCTATAGTGCTTACATCTTCGGATATGTGTAGCTGTAATTCCGCTCCCGGTAACGGGGTGGGGACGAGGGTGGAGGAGAAGAGCTATGGGGATCCCCCAAGACAAGGCCGAGCTGCTGCTCGCCATCGACACGAATTTTGGCAAGCTGAGCAAGGCGTTGCAGGCGGTACCCGAGAACCGGGCACAGGAGCTGGCCATGGAAGGGCACAGCAAGGGCACCAGTATGAGTGTGGCCAATCTGGTGGCCTACCTCATCGGCTGGAATGAGTTGGTGATCAAGTGGATAGAGCGGGATGCGGCGGGCTTGCCGGTAGATTTTCCCGAGACGGGCTTTAAGTGGAACGAGCTGGGCAGGCTGGCCCAAAAGTTCTATCGGGATTATGAGGTGCTTGCCTATCCGGTACTGCTGGCCCGGCTGATGGCGGCCAGGGCCCGCATCGTCGAGCTGATCGTGACGCGCAGTGACGATGAGCTGTATGGTCGCCCCTGGTATGAGCAGTGGCCCCTGGGGCGGATGATCCAGTTCAATACCGCTTCTCTCTACCACAATGCCAACGGGCGATTGCGCAAGTGGTTGAAGGGGAACTGCATTCGGGTATGAATGTTCCCGGTGTTGCAGATGGCGATGCTGGCTGAGGCGGCCCGTATTCTTTCGCTGACTTGCCCCGGTTGTTATACTCCCGCCCCTCAATTTTCCCGGGTGCCGGGTTTATCTTCCCCCTGGCGTGAGGCGGCTTGCCGTGCTGCCTTGTCTGGCAAGCGGGTGTTTCCTCCTGAGCTCAGTCGCCAGTTCGGCGGGCTGTTCATCCGGATATCACCGGAGTCCTTGTTGCGAGACGAGGGCTCCGGCGTCACGAGTTCAATAATAAAAACAACGATTCACACAGAGACAGTCATCAGGATTGGTATGGAAAATCAAGCAGTTAAAGATTCACATGCAGCACAAAACTCCCTTCGCCGCTGGCTGGAGCCGGTACTGGTACTGGCCATTCTGGGCAGCCTGTTCGGTTACCTCGGCAGCCTGATGGGGCTCTCCGCCCTGGTCAACACCCTGTTCAATACGGCCCATCAGCTGCTGCTCAATACTGTGCTCTTCATCATGGGGATTACAGTGCTATCCGGGGCGCTGAGCCAGCTGCTCAGCGAGTTCGGAGTGATCCGCCTGCTGGAGGTGCTGCTGGCGCCACTGATGAAGCCCATCTTCCGTCTGCCGGGCCGCACCGCCCTGGCGGCTCTGATGACGTTCTTTTCCGATAACCCGGCGGTGATCAGCCTCGCCAAGGACAGTCGCTTTCGCAAGGGCTTCACCCCCTGGCAACTGGTGTCTCTGACCAACTTCGGGACGGCTTTTGGCATGGGGCTGATCGTGGTGACCTTCATGGCCACCCTGCAACTGCCGAGCGGCGAATCCACTGCCAGTGCGGCTTTGATAGGTCTGCTCGGCGCCCTCATCGGCTCAGTGGTCTCGACCCGGCTGATGCAGCGCATGATCAGGCCGCTGGTGGGGGAGACCCTGATTGATGACGAAGTGGTGAGCGTGGGCGCCAAGCCCGGGCTGAGTCAGGAAGCGGCTCCCACCTGGCTCCGGGTGCTCAATGCCCTGCTCGATGGTGGCAAGTCCGGGGTGGAGCTCGGCATGGCGGTGATCCCGGGTGTGCTCATCATCAGTACCTTCGTCATGTTGCTGACCTTTGGTCCTGGCGACAAGGGCTATACCGGCGAGGCCTTCCAGGGGGTGGCACTGCTGCCCGTGCTGGCGGCCAAGGTGGGCTGGTTGTTCGAGATGCTGTTCGGTTTTACCCATGCCGAGCTGGTGGCCTTCCCCGTAACTTCGCTGGGAGCGGTCGGGGCCGCCATGTCGCTGGTGCCTCCTTTCATCGGCAAGGGTTGGATCACCGGCAACGAGGTGGCGGTATTCACCGCCATGGGCATGTGCTGGAGCGGCTTTCTGAGTACTCACACCGCCATGCTGGATGCGCTCGGTTATCGCCATCTCACCTCCCGCGCCATAGTGGCTCATACCATAGGTGGTCTCTGCGCAGGTGTGGCGGCCCATCAGCTCTACCTGCTGCTGGGCTGAGTCGGGTTCAGATAACAAAAGAGGCTCTTCGGAGCCTCTTTGCATTTCTCGTTGCGATCACGCTGGCAGCATCGAGACGGCCAGCCCGGCGTTGTGCTCACTCGACATGGCCAATGACGGTTTGTTCTATCACGGCTCCGGGCATCATCTGTTGTATGCCTTCAATCAGCTTGTTCCCGGCTGCTTGCAAAGCTTCCAGGGGCATTTCGGGCAAGCTCTCCAGAATGAACCACATCATGCTCGATTCCACACTGAGCCTGGTCCTGACCCCCTGTCTCCAGTTCCAGCGTCGGCACGTCACCCCCTTGTCATCCCGCCATACCACTTCGCCGGGTTCTGGAGATTCATGAGCCACTTCGCCGCCCTTCATTGTGTCGAATAGCTCGCTGCCATCGGCAACTACCAACCTTGGTATCCCTTCATAGGTAGTCAGGTTTTCGCCCCCGACCGGTATGGCGTACTCAATGCTGATGGCGTTATAGAGGTCAACGACAGGATCGATACTCGGCAGGCTGCCATCACGGGCTACCCGTTTTCTCAGGGCTTCGGCAGAGCAGGGAGTGCGCTGTGGTTTGGCGCCAAACTTTCTAAAGAGGTCCGCCCAGGCAGAGAGGTGTGCATCGGCCCAGGGTGCATCTTCTCTGGCCATGGCAAGAGAGGCTTGTTCCAGAGCCCGCGTCCCCACAGCGGGGTCTGCAATGGCAGCCGCCTGGACAGTGACACTCAAGGCCCGGAATCCGGGAGCCATATCGGTCACTTCAGGGGTGATTAACGGCTTGAACAACGGCATAGCGACTCCAGGGAATTCATTGATAGAGACGACATTTGATGTCTCGATGGCGCATGGCATCAGCCACATCAAACTCAATTTGAGAGCCATCTTGCTTGGGCGATGGCAATAAGAAAATTTACAAAATCTTAAGGCCAATAAGGATTTGGAATGACAAGCAGCCCGTCAGTGAACGATTGGCATGGGATCTCGATCCAGAAGGAAGCTCTGTCTTTTCGTTGATCTCTCGCGAAATGGGATGAGCCGCTCAGGGGCGCTATCTCTGGTGCTGCTGAACAACATCAACAACAAGGGCGCCGAGGCGCCCGTTTGCTTGAGTGTCAGACTGACGACATTACAGATTGCCCGGTTTGGGAATGGGGATGCCGAGCAGCAAGTTATCCATCATGCCGACCATGCGGCCGAGCTCGGGTTTGGTGATGGTGTCATTGGCCCCCAGCTGCAATGCCTTCTGGCGGTTGTCATCACTCATCAGCGACGAGAACATTATGATGGGGGTGGTCTTGAAGGCGGGGGTGTCCCGCAGCCGTTTGAGCAGGTGCATGCCATCCATGCGGGGCATTTCGACGTCTGTGATGATGCCGCTGACAAACTCGGACACTGGTATCTTCTCCTCCTGTGACAGGCGGTCAAACTCCGTCAGCATCTCCAGCCCTTCTCCTCCGTCCTTGGCCGTCACCACGTTGTAGCCAGCGGTGCGCAACGTGGTCTCTATCATCTTGCGGATGAAGGCCGAGTCGTCGACCACCAGAATGCTCTTGGCTTGGCGCAGTGCCATCATGCGATCGTCGATGATGACCTTGCGATCCTGGGTCACATCGTATTTCTCCATGCTGAGCTCTGGGTTGATGTCGGCGATGATCTTCTCGAAGTCGAGGATCATGATGAGGTTGCCATCGCGTCTGACCACGGCGACCACGCAGTCATTCTCGCCCGCTTCCAGAAACTGGCTGGGGGATTCCACATCCTCCCAGGAGACTCTATGGATCCTGCTGACGCTGTCGATGAGAAAACCGTTCGCCATCTTGTTGAAGTCGGTGACGATAACCACTTTGTTGCTGTTGTCCGGGTTGGTGCGGATCCCGAGCCAGCCCGCCAGATCCACAAGGGGGATCAGCCGTTCACGCAGCGAGAAGACCCCGACCATGTGGCGCTGGGCATTGGGGTAGTCGGTAGTTTCCGGTACCCGGATCACCTCGCGCACTTTGGCGACGTTGATACCGTAATAGGCAATCTTCTCCCTGCCATCGGGCAGATGCTTTTTGAGATGAAACTCGATGATTTCGAGCTCGTTGGTCCCGCTCTCGGTCAGGATGGATTTACGCTCTTCCCCGTTTTTGGACATCATGGCGACTCTCGTGCTTCTGGTTGCGCTTGCAGCACCGGCTGCGGTTTTCCCTCAGTATAGGAATGGATCCGTCCACACCGGAGAGATCCATACAACATAACCCTCATAACTGCTTGATCCCGCAAGTAGGAAGGCACGTAACAGCTTAACAGGGAAACAAAGATGCGATGGAGAAGACCATCACACTCACCACAAACAGGAGCGGAGCATGACAGAGGCTGTGGTTGTGATAGGGGCAGGGGGCGGAATCGGGCAGGCACTGGTGGCGCACTGGCTGGCGGCAGGAGCCAACCCAGTCATTGCGGTCAGCCGACAGCAAGCTCCCGTCGGGTTTGATGATCCCCGCTTGCATTGGCTGCCCTGCGATTACAGCGATCAGCAGATGAGCCGCTGCGTCAGCCATATTGCCGGACTGGCTCCCGGTTTGCGCTATCTGGTGATCTGCAATGGCGTTTTGCATCAGGGGGAGATCAAGCCGGAAAAACGGCTGGAAGCGCTCAATGTCGAGGCCATGACCCGCCTCTACCAGACCAATGCCTTGCTGCCGCTGCGCTGGATCAACCAGCTGCTCCCGCTGTTTGGCACCTCACCTTGTACCCTGGCGGTGCTTAGTGCCCGAGTCGGCAGCATTGGTGACAACCGCGCTGGTGGTTGGTATGGCTATCGCGCTGCCAAGGCCGCTCTCAATATGTTGCTCAAGTGCGCGTCCATCGAGCTCGCCCGGCGAGCCCCGGGCGTCAAGCTGCTGGCGTTTCATCCGGGCACTGTGGATACCCAGCTCTCGCGCCCGTTTCACGCCAATGTGCCGGCCGGCAGTTTGCAGACGCCAGAGCAGGTAGCTCGCCATCTGGTGAGTTTGATAGCGCGACTTGTGCCTGACGGCGAACTCAGCTATCTCGACTGGCAGGGCAAGACTCTCGAGTGGTAGAGGTATCCAACAGGCGAGCCAGCAGGGTTCGCAGCGCCTTGATGATGGCCGGCTTGCCCGCCAGTTGCAGGCTGGCAGCCAGTCGACTCCATTCCGCATATTGCCAGATGGTGGCGATCAGCAGCTGGCACTCGCTTGGCGTCAGGGAGGCCAGTCGCGGCAGATTGCCTGTCAGCCAGCACTGTAGAGTGGATTGGCACAGCTCGAACGGCTTGTGGTGATGGGCGAAGCAATCAAGCTCATCCCGTTCAAACTCATCCAGCTCAGGCACGGCCAGCTCTTGTCCCTTCACACATTGCCACACCAGTTCGGGATCCAGCTCTTTCAACTCCCCGGCCAGCAGGGTAGGTAGCTGTTGTACGAAGCGCTGGCGCCACAGGTCCAGCTCGGCTTGCCACTCGGGTTTCAACGCCTTGAGCAGCAGGGCGGCATGGCTGCCGCTGGCGGCATCCCGCTGCAAACCGATGCGCAGTGTCACCAGCCCGGCCTTGCGCCAGAAGGGCAACAAGTCGGCGCTGGCCGAGAAAGCGGAGCCGAGATAATCGAGCCCTTCCTCCCGGTAGTAGTCCTCCAGCTGGCCGAGCAGTCGTGAGCCGAGCCCGTGGCGATGCAGCGCTGGGTGGATGGCGATGCGCATCACCCGGGCGTAGCTGTGTCCCCCGGCTGTCTTGAAACCTGCGTGGGCAAGCAGGGACTGGGGCAGCAGATGGCCGCGCGGGCGCCGTCGGCCCGCCCAGATAGCCTCGGCGAGTTCGGGGGCGATATTGCCCTCCCGCGCTACCAGCGCGACCCCCAGCAGGTTCTGCGCCTGTTCCAGCAGGTGGATGTCGAGATCCGGACTCTCCAGCAGAGATCTCAGGTCGCTCGGCGTGGTCTGGTAGTGGGCCAGCACCAGCAGGCCGAATACTTGATTCAGCAGTGCCTCATCGGTGGCCAGCGTCCCTTGCCCGATCAGCCGCCAGCTCGGGTTGGTCGGCGGTTGGGGAGCATCTACCTCGGTATTGAGGCCAAGGAGACGAAACACCAGCGGTTCCAGCGGGTCGCGAGTGCTCCAGCGGATGGGCTCGGCCAGGTGGATCTCCTGCCAATCCGGTGTCTGGCGGTCAAGCACTCGCTTGAAACGCAGGTGAAAGCCGCGCCCCGTTCCCTCGTAGCCGTGTTCCGTGGTGGCGAAGACGATGCGACTGTGGCGGGCCAGCATGGCCTCCAGCAGCGGCGTAGGGATGGCGGCGGCTTCATCCACCAGCAACAGATCGGGTTGCAGCGCCTCATGTACCAGTCGATCCGGTGAACAGAACTCTAGGCCCACAAGCTGCTCTTGGGTGGTATCGAGCGCCCGGGCGGCGTGGGCGAACAGGGTGGCGACAGTGGCCTGAGAGGGTGCCGTCACCACTATCTTCAGGTCGGGTTGCTGGCGCAGCAGCGCAGCGGCGGCGAGGCCCAGCAGGCTGCTCTTGCCGCGTCCCCGATCGGCGCTCAGCACCAGGGGGCGGCGGCGATGGCCGTGCAATACCCTGTGGATGGCGGGCAGAGCAAGAGCCTGATCGTCACTCAATGACCGTTGGGGCCCAATCGGTTGCCAAGGCTGTGGGCAAACTGGTGGAGCCAGAGAAAGAGCAGGATCGCCTTCCAGTAGCCGCACCAGCCGTGCGATAAAGCCGTGACTCGCACGGCTTGCCTCCTCCGGCTGGGCCACCAATCTGATCCGGTCGGGATCCGGCCATGCTGGCCACAGCTCTCTGGGCGGTGTCAGCAGCAGCAGCAGGCCGCCCGCCCGCAGTGTGCCTGCCAGGGCGCCAAAGGCGTCGGGATGAAAGCCGCTGAAAGCGTTGAAGACCAGCGTGTCGCACTCCTGACCCAGCCGTTGCAGCGCCTTGGCGGCGTGAACGGGCCCGTGGTGGGCGGGGCCTTCCCCCAGCCAGAAGATGGCACCGTCCAGCAGCGGCTCGGTACGGACGATGCAATCAGCCTCATCCCCTTCCAGCCAGATCAGTCGCCGCTCGCCAGCATGGGCCAGGGTCTGGCGCAGGGCTTTCACCTCGGCAGGGCTCATGAGGCTGAACTGTCGCCCGCTTTGACGCGAGGTTCAAACATGCGATCCCCTGTCTGGTCGATAAAGGTATGAGCCTTTTGCACCATGAAACGCTCCGCATCGGCTGGGTTGGCAAACAGATCGGATCGGATAAATCGATGGGTTTGCAGTATGCCATCCATCTCTTTGGTGATACGGCCCGCCAACCGGTACTGACCCCCTTCCGCCATGGGCTCTGGATAGATGAGATAACCGGCGTATTCGCTGGGAGTGACGTCGACGGCCTGGGCTGGTTGGCCCCCGAACAGCGCTGTGAACAGTTTCTTGAGCATGATGTTTTCCTCTGTGACAGAGGCATTGTCCCCAAGGGGCTGATGGCTGGCAAGCGGGGGATCTTATTACTAATTGTTATTTGCACTACGAACCATTCTCATTTAGATTTCATGGCATTCCAGCATGAGGTAAACATTATGTACGTCTGTTTGTGCCGTGGCATCACAGATACCCAGATCCGCAAGGCGGTACAGGCAGGCAAGAGCGAGTTTCGTCAACTCAAACAGTCGCTGGAGGTAGGTGCCCAGTGTGGCAAGTGCGTGCGCATGACCATGGAGATCATCGCCGCCGAACTCGACAAGGCAGAGCTGGAAACGGCCCCGCTCTACTACGAAGTGGCCTGACCTAGACCCTGGCGTTTTCCAACCCGACCCGGCAGCAGGGTCACCCTTCCTTTCAGGCGAGCAGGCTCGCCAGACCTCTTGTTGTCACTTTTCTGGACTAAGCTCTAACGATCGAAGCCTCAGGCACGAACCAAGGAGCAGAGTCGATGAAAGGAGATCCCAAGATCATTGCCCACCTCAACAAGGTGCTGGCCAATGAGCTGATTGCCATCAACCAATACTTCCTGCATGCCCGCATCTACGATGACTGGGGCCTCAAGGCGCTCGGGCACAAGGAGTATCACGAGTCCATCGATGAGATGAAGCACGCCGACGAGCTGGTCAAACGGGTGTTGTTTCTGGAAGGGCTGCCCAACTTGCAGGATCTGGGCAAGCTGCGCATCGGTGAGACGGTGGAGGAGATGCTGCGCTGTGATTTGTCGCTGGAGATGGACGCCATCCCTGACCTGAAAGTGGCCATCGCCTATGCCGAGTCGGTGCAGGACTATATCAGCCGTGACCTGTTCCAGGACATTCTGGAAGATGAAGAGGAGCACGTAGACTGGCTTGAGACCCAGCTCGATCTCATCGATCGCATCGGGCTGGAGAACTATCAGCAGTCACAGCTGCATCACGGCTCATCCTGAATAGTTATGGCATGAAAAGCTGACTTAAAAACCCGCCAAGGCGGGTTTTTTCATATCCGTTGCATAGCTTTTCATCCGGTTTATCCATATGAAAAATAAGCTTATTTTTGTTAGTCAGGTCGCAAAAATATGTTGAGCAGATGTGCACTATTGGAACCCCTATCGGGGGCACACAATAACAACAGGTTAAAGGACTACACCATGCACTTCTTGCCCAACAAGCTTGCGCTGGCTTGCGCCATCGCACTCTCTCTCGCTGCCTGCAATGACAACAGCTCCAACGCGCCGGCGGATCCCGCCGCTACAAAGGCATCCCTGATGCAAATCATGGACGAAGCCCAGCGTGCGAGTCAGGCGCTGGACCCTTACGGATTTGCCATTGATGCGCCAGGGATCGCCCAGCGCAAGGCGCTCGACGGTTCGCTGCTCACCCGGCTGGATGCCATGGACCCGAGCGTGTTGAGCGAGCGGGACCGACTGTTCTACGACATGATCCGCTGGGATTTGCAGATCAACCTGGCGGGCTACGAGCTGCCTCAATCCCAGATCCCGATCCATCACTTCCGCAATCGGGTGGTGGATCTGGCCGATGAGGTCGGGGCTGCGCCCGCCAGCGGCAAGGCCGCCCGCACAATCAGCAGCGGCTTCGATTACTTCGAGCAGAGCTCGGCCGAGCGAGTCGCGCCGGGAGATGCAGCCTGGCGGCGTGATCTGGACCGTACACCTGCGGGGACGGTTGTAGCCACGCGGGCGAAGGCGGTGACGGCACCGCTGGCCTGGTATCAGGAACACCTCACCTGGCTCAAGGCCTACGACGCCTATCTGGCCGAAGTGAAGCATCAGTTCGAGCTGGGCAGCACCCAGGGCAACACTTTGCCGAATGAGCTGGTGGACAGGCTGCTGGCCCAGCTCGACAGCAAGCTGGACGGTGAAGCCATCTCCGGTGCCTACCTCGGCTGGCAACAGCTGCCAGGGGAGGCCGATGAGGCACTGCGCACCGATTACAAGGCGGTGCTGGACAGCATCAACGGCCGCTATCTGGCACTGCGGGACTATCTGGATTATCAGCATGGCGGCGCTTATGCGGTGCGTCTTGGCAGCGGTGAGTGTGACGATGGTTTCTGCGGCATGACCAATGGCCGTGACTGGTATCGCTGGTTGCTGAAGAAGCACACCACCACCGAGATGACGCCGGAGCAGGTGCATGCGCTGGGGCTGAGCGAGGTGGAGCGGATCTTCGGCGCCATGGTCAAGGTGTGTCATACCGTCGGCAAGTGCGACAGCGAGGAGGTAGCCCAGAGCAAGCAAAGCGGCCAGATCTATGACTTCTTCCGCTATCTCAACGAGCCGGCCTTCTTCTACCAGAATCCGCTGGCTGTCTGGTCTGCCGGTTTGAATCCGAGCAATGCGGCAGGGGCGGCGTTGAGTGAGCCACAACAGCAGGCGCTGGCCGAACATGAGCGGGCACTGCGGGAGTACAACGCCTTCAAGAGCAAGGCAGCGCTGGTGTTGCCGGATTTCTTCGATGCCGAGCGCACCATCCCCAAACTGGATTACGAGGTGGTGCCTGTTTCCTATGAGGATGCGCCCTATGGCGGCGTTGCCTGGTATCAGGACGGCAACCCGCAGACCGGTCGCAAGGGGCAGTTCTTCCTCAATACCTACTATCCCTATGGTTTGCAGAGCTGGAACATCAGCACCCTGCTGGCCCATGAGGCGGCGCCTGGCCACCACTTCCAGATCACCATAGCCCAGGAGCTGGCGGCCAAGGATCCCGACTTCCCGCAGTATGTGGCGAACGCTTCCTATACCGCCTATGCGGAGGGCTGGGCGCTCTACACCGAATACCTGGCGGATCACGACATGGGGCTCTATCAGGGGCGCGGCCTCTACGATCCGGCCGTGGGCGATGTGAAGGTCGAGGGCTCGTCTGCGTTCAACAACCAGCTGCAGTATTTCGGGCGCCTCAACGAGGAGATGCTCAGGGCCATGCGGCTGGTGGTGGATACCGGCATTCACTGGTATGGCTGGAGCCACGACAAGGCCGTCAATTACATGCAGGAGAATTCGGCGTTGGGGGCGGGAGACATAGGATCAGAGGTGCCGCGCTACATGGCCTATACCGGTCAGGCCACGTCTTACAAGGCGGGTCAGCTGGCGCTGATCCGGATGCGCGAATCCGCCGAGCAGGCCCTTGGCAGCCAGTTTGACCTCAAGGCCTTCCACCACCATGTACTGGAATACGGCATGTTGCCCATCTCTGTGCTGGAGCAGAAGAACCGGCAGTGGATTGAACAGTCGAAGTGATCACAGTTACGGCGCCCGGCAAGGCAGCGGGCGCCGCTTTCGATTAGGATACGGCTCTATTTCCATCACAATGCTACGGATGATTTACATGGAACTGATTGCACGTGAGATGGCCCCCCACAAGCGGGTGGCGCTGGTGGCTCACGACAACATGAAGACCCCTTTACTGAACTGGGTGATGCGCCGCAAGGAGGAGCTCAAACTCCACCATCTCTATGCGACCGGCACCACGGGCACCATGCTCGGCAAGCAGGCGCAACTGCCCATTACCTGCCTCTTCTCCGGCCCCATGGGCGGTGACCAGCAGCTCGGTGCCCTGATTGCCGAAGGCAAGATAGACGTGCTGATCTTCTTCTGGGATCCCCTCAATGCGGTACCTCACGATCCGGATGTGAAAGCGCTGCTGCGCCTCGCTGCGGTATGGAACATTCCAGTTGCCACCAACGAGGCGACTGCAGATTTCATCATGGACTGCCCCCATATGCGGCAGGCATTCAGCGTACAGATCCCGGATTATGCCGGCTATTTGAAAGCCAGAACTGAATAAGAGCAGATCCGCCAATCTGTGCTGGTTACTTGAAAGCCAGGACCGAATAAAAACAAACAGATATAACAGATAGCAAAGAGCCGGACACAGTCCGGCTCTTTTATTTGAAAGATGGCAGCAAGTTAACGCTGGAACCCCTTCTGGGCGAATTTGGGTCTGGCGCTCATGATCTGCTCCACCTGCTCGTCGCTCATCTTGCCGCGGGAGAGGCCCAGCACCTTGTAGGTGAGCAGCGGCCGTGCCGGCAGGGCAATCATCAGTGCCCGGATCTGGTTCTCGTCCTCTTTCTCCCGTACCGGCTTGCCATAGGCGTAGGTGAGTACGCCGGCATCCATCAGGTTTTTGACGGCAGGCTCGGTGATCGGCAAATTTATGACGCTTTTGCGTTGCAGCACGAACTCGCGCAGTACCGCTTTCTCGTTGAAGTCGAGGAAAGCAATCATCTGGGCCAGCAGATCCTGTTGGCGGCGGGACTGCCACTCTTCACAGGCCCACTCCCAGGCAATCAGAAATGCCTGACTGCAGAAGTAGGAGATGGCGATCAGCATGCCGACCCCGAGCCAAGCCGCGTGGAGCGTAGCCCACTGGCTGACTGCACCTTTCATCAGACCGGCCGGAAACAGCAATATGATGCTGCAGCAGAGTAACAACCAGACCATGAGCCAGTTGAGGCGGTTCAGTTGATAGAAATGTTGGATCCACCGTTTCATCGTTCATCCTTCCCAAACTATTGTGGACAGTAATCAACTCATAGCAATCGTTGTGCCAAGGCGTGGATACCGGGGGAAAGCGTGGAGATCCGGACGGAGAAATCGAGGGTACTGACCGAGTGGCGAGTTACATTCCCTTACAACTTACTGAGCTAATGATCATTAGTTTGCCTTGTGAGCAGGCCACCGGTTTGGTAAAAAGCCCGCACTGTCATTGGGGAGTAGCAACCCGCCCGTGATCCGGGCAGGGCTCATGTCAACATTCTTGGATCTTCCGATCCATGGCATGGGCGGCGATAGCATCTATCGCTCTGCAAGACCTTTGGCCTCGATACGCAAGCCAGCCGGGCGAGCCGTATCGGGTCCATCGGTTGTTCTGCTCGCCTGGCGGTTGCCTATTATGTTGATCACCCTGCTGTTATTTCTGCTCTCTGCCGTCACCATCTACCTGGCCTGCGAATATTTCGTCAACGGTATCGAATGGACCGGCCATCACTTCAAGTTCTCCCAGAGTGCCACCGGCTCCCTGCTGGCAGCCCTGGGTACGGCCTTGCCCGAATGCATCGTCACCCTGACCGCCTTGCTGATGGGGGATGCTCCCGCCCAGCAACAGATTGGGATTGGCGCCGCCCTCGGTGGTCCTCTGGTTCTCGCCACCATAGGCTATGCCGCCGTCGGCGTGACCCTGCTGCTGTGCATGAGCCGTGCCCATCGAGTCATCGACGGCGAGGTGCAGCGCGAGATAGGTCGGGATCAAGCCTGGTTTGTCGGTATCTTCCTGGTGGCTGTTGCCCTCGGCATGGTGGCTTTCACCGGCAAGGCCTGGCTGGCGCCGCTGTTCGTGCTGGTTTATCTGGTCTATGTGCGGCGCGAGCTGAAGCAGACCGACAGCCACGAGGTCGAGTTGCCCGAGCCCCTCAAGCTGGATCCCGAGGCAGAGATCCCGGCGCTCGGCAAGGTGCTGCTGCAGACCCTGGTGGCGCTGGTGGTGGTGGCGCTGGCTGCCCAGCTGTTTGTGCATCAGCTGGAGAGCATGGGCGAGCTGTTTGGTCTCTCCCCCGTATTGGCGGCCTTGCTGCTGAGCCCGGTGGCGACCGAGATGCCGGAGCTGATGAACGTGCTGATCTGGGTGCGGCAGGGCAAGAGCCGGCTGGCGCTGGCCAATATCTCAGGCGCCATGATGATCCAGGGCACGATCCCCAAGGCATTCTGCCTGCTGTTTACCCCCTGGTTGCTGGACAGCACCATGATGGTTTCCTCGCTGGTGACCCTGCTGGCGGTGGTACTGCTGTGGTGGGGCTTCAGCCGTGCGCAGATGACGGCGGGCAGGCTGGCCTGGGTTGGGCTGGTCTATCTCGGTTTTTGTGGCTGGCTGGTGGTGAGCTGACGGTGCGCTCTATGTGAAGATGACGCCATGAGAAAGGGCAGGATTCCATCCTGCCCTTTTTATTGTCATCAAAATATCTCAGCTGATGCTGAGCCCCGGGATCAGAACTGCTGGAACCAGCGCTGGATCTGGGCCGGATCCTTGCTCTGGGTCAGGGAGAGCATCAGCAGGATGCGTGCCTTCTGCGGGTTCAGGGTGCCGGCTGCCACGAAGCCGTACTTGGCATCGTCGATCTCGGCATCCAGGGTGGTGGCGCCGGTCGGTACGCGGGCGGAACGCACCACGCGGATGCCGTCCTTGCTCGCCTTGGCCAGGGTATCGAACAGTGTGTGGTAGAGGTTGCCGTTGCCCACGCCAGCGCTGACGATACCGTCAAACTTGGCATCCACCATGGCCTTGGCCGGCAGATCGGTGGCGTTGGCATAGCTGTAAACGATGCCCACTTGCGGCAGCTTGTCGAGCTTGCTCACGTCGAATGGTGTCTTGCTTGTGTGCAGACGTGCCGGTGTGCGCTGATAGTCGATTTTGCCGTTGTGGATGTAACCCAGCGGGCCGAAGTTGGGGGCGGCAAAGGTCTGCACCCCTGTGGTGTTGGTCTTGGTGACGTCGCGGGCATCCAGCACTGTATCGTTCATGGCGACCATGACGCCACGGCCCTTGGAGCTGGGGTCGGAGGCGGTGACCACGGCGTTATACAGATTCAGCGGGCCATCGGCACTCATGGCGGTGGAGGGGCGCATGGCACCGACCAGCACCACAGGCTTGTCGCTTTTGACGGTGAGGTTGAGGAAGTAGGCCGTCTCTTCCATGGTGTCGGTGCCGTGGGTGATGACGATGCCATCCACGTCATCCTTGGCCAGCAGCTCGTTGACTCGCTTGGCCAGGGTCAGCCATACCTCGTCGTTCATGTCCTGGGAGCCGATCTTGACCACCTGCTCCCCCTGCACGTCGGCCACGTTTTTCATCTCGGGCACGGCGGAGATCAGGGTTTCGATGGCCACCTTGCCTGCTTCATAGTTGGATTGGGTGGCGGACTGTCCCGCTCCGGCTATGGTGCCACCGGTAGCCAGGATATGAACCTGTGGCAGGGCCATGGCCATCGGAGAGAGGGTCAGGCCAAGTACGGTTGCGATCAGGGTCTTGCGGATAGGGAGAGTCATGCTGCAAATCCTTCTGAGTGATAAAAATTGCAGCAAGTTTGCGCTTTCTGTTGAGGAGGTCTGTGATGACTCTCACCAAAAAACAGCTGGGTACAGAATTTTAACCTGATTTATACCTCTATAGAGATAATTTAACTCGCCAGGAAGCCTTTGGCTTCAATCAGGGCGATCAGCTCCGCCTTGCTCAGATCGCTTTCGATGACGGCCTTGCTGCTGGCGAAATCCACCTGGGCCTGGCTAACAGCGCTCTGGGCCAGCAGGGCGTTTTGCAGGCTGGCGGCGCAGCCACCACAGGACATGCCGGAAATGGTGAGTTCGATGGTCATGGGATCACTCCTCTGTTGATGTGCAGCCAGCCTAAAGCTGCCGCCCGCAGCAAGGTCAAGCCCTAGCGAGCCACCACGGATTCACGCACCATCAGACGACCATGGAACTTCTGTTGCTCGTCGGCGGGGCGCAGGCTCTGCGTCAATTGGGCTTGCAGCACGCGCACACTCTCCTGTGCCAAGCGTTCGCTCGGATATTCGATGCAGGTCAGCGGGGGCGTCAGCTGATCTGCCAGGGCCGATCCTTCCAGGCTGATGACGGAGACATCCTGAGGAATATTGAGGTTGAATTCGCGCAGCAGACGCATGGCATCGGCTGCCTGGGCATCTTGCTGCACCACCAGTGCGGTAAAGGGCAGATAGCGGTTGAGCAAGCCGAGCAACGCCTGCTGGTTGTCGGTACCATCGATCACCAGCTGACTGTTGTAGGGCAGGGATTGCTGCTGAAGTGCCTGCTGATAACCCTGGATGGCACTCTTGCCGGCTGGGGATAGTTTGTCATCCAGCATCAGCACCATCTGACGATGGCCTTTGCCAAGTAAAAAGCGGCAGGCGCTCTCGGTGGCGAAGGTCAGGTCGTAGCAGAGATTGAGGTTGCTCGAATCACTCACCCCATCCAGCTGAAGGAGGCGCTCGTCCTGGTTCATTGACTGCTTGGCACCGATCACCAGCACGCCATCACAACGGCCGCCCAGCAGTTCGTCTACTGCCAGCTGTTGTTGCTGCGCCTCGTCGGCAAAGCGCACCAGCATGCTCTTGCCCGCCTTGGCCAGCGCCCCTTCCAGCAGCGGCAGCATGCTGGCCAGACGGTTGCCGAGCTGGGGGGTGAGAATGATGCCGATGCAGTCCGTCGCCTGAGTCGCCAGCGATCGGGCCGTGGCATTGGGGCGGAAGTTCAGTTGTTCTGCGGCTTGCAGCACAGCCAGCCGACTCTCTTCACGCACGCCGCGGGAGCCGCTCAAGACGCGGGAAACGGTGGCTTTTGATACATTCGCGAGGCGCGACACATCGGTAATATTGGCCATGGCTTCATCAACGGTAACCGGTTAACAGAAGTTCATCCTAACATAGGCCGATACCACCCGGTAAGGTTTGCCTGTTGGGCAGAATGGAAAAGGGTGGCCATCGCCACCCTCTGCCATCTCTGACCCCGTCCATCAGAAGAAGTATTTGAAACGGACCCGGCCGCCGTAACGATCTATGTTGTCCTCTTCGTTGCTGTCGACATTCAGCTGTGACCAATAGGCACCCAGGTAGATGTCAAAGTTGTTCAGATCCAGCACCTTGGGGATCTTGTAGGAGGCATAGACGGTGTTGATGGTGTGCTTGCCGACCATCTTGCCGAAATTGGCGCTGGCATTGCCCAGGTTGGCGCTGCTGATGTCGTTGATGGCGTAGATGTAACCCAGACCGGCGTTGTGCCAGAGCAGGTTGGCGCCCAGGGTTGTATCGGTTTCAGCTTCGGCATCCATGCGGGCGGCATTGACGTTGACCGTCAGGGCATCCTGGGTCCAGCTGGTGGTGAGGCCATAGCCCATGCGGTCGGAAACGGAGACATCATCCGTGGTGACGATGGCATCGTTGATTGCGTTGCCCTCGGCACCCAGCGCTACTTTCAGGTTTTCACCTTTCCAGGCGATGACAGGGCGGACTATGACGGAGTCCTTGGCCTTGGTCAGCGCATAGCCGTGGTACTGCTGGCCTGCGAACAGATTGGTGCGATCCCCCAGCAGGGTGGAGAGTTCCAGATACCAGTTGCCTGCCTCCTTGTTGAGCAGCAGCTGGCCGCCCTTGCCAGCCCGGCCACGGCCCTCTTTGAGCATGTAAACGTAACCATTGCCATCGGAGTAGAGGTCGTTGGCGCTATCCCCCGAGTGTTCGACAAAGATGTCCTGTCCCAGCGGGAACATGTCATAGGCCTCGAAACGACCCACCTTCATCCCCCAGTTGCTGCGCTGGCCGAACCCAAGATATGCATCATCGGCACCGGCACCGCCATTGGTGCCTATGGTGGGCTGGATCTGGATCTGGCCATAGCGGCCATCTTCGAGCTCTCGTACGCCGACGAAGTTCAGCAGCAGGCGACCATCCTCATCCCAGCGATCGGTGCGGGTTTCGCTGGTCTGCCCCAGCACATTGCCACGGGTGGTGTTGGAGGCATTGAGGTTGATCTCCGCATCTCCCCCCAGGCTGAGCCGGCCGAAATCCGTATTGGTTTCGACCACGGCACTGACCATGAAAGGAGCGCTCAGGGCCAGGATGGCAAGGAGCTGGACGGACAGGTTTGTCAGTTTCATTATTATCATTCCTTGAGTTTTATGATTTTGATATATAAGCGTTTATTTATTTGTCTCTCCAAAGAGAGGGCAAATTCGGTCATGCCTGCCCCCCATCGGCCAGGCAATGCGGGATTGGGGATCATGGATTGTTCAGTAGAGGGCCAGGGTGGGTGGCCGCGCTCGACTCAGGGTCTACATCGACAGTCAGGTGCAACGGCGATGGCGCACTGTGGACGATACCCGCCTTGTGCCGGGGGAATCATATTGCCCATGTGGCAATCCCTTCGGCGCAGCGTGGCAGCCAGGCTGCGCCTCGCACGCCACTGCTGTCACCATGGCGGGCGGGCACTATGGGGGTGATGCACCCATCCGAAAACAGATAGGGATCCAGCGCCCGGGGCAGGTCTCGGTAGAGGAGGTCGATGTTGGAGAGACCGCCTCCCAGTACTATGACATCCGGGTCCAGTACGTTGATAAGGCTTGCCACGCTGCGGGCCAGAGCCTGGATGAAGTGGCCATAATGGGCCAGCGCCTGGTGGTCTCCCTCTGCGGCTGCCGTGATGATCCCCCGAGGCGAGAGGCTGCGGCCATGGCGTTCGACAAAGCGGCCCGCAAACCCAGTGCCCGAGATGAAGCGCTCGATGCAGTTATGGCGGCCGCAGTAGCAGGGCTGGCTTGGGCCATCCTGTGCCGGGTCATAGCCGGGCAAGGGGTTGTGTCCCCATTCGCCTGTGATGGCGTTGGGCCCGACGATAAGCTGGCGATTGACCACCAGACCGCCGCCACACCCGGTCCCCAGTATGATGCCAAACACCAGTCGTCCTGCGTCGCCTGCGCCGTCGACGGCTTCTGACAAGGTGAAGCAGTCGGCATCATTGGCCAGCCAGACAGGTTGGCCCAGCACCCGCGTCAGATCCCCCTTGAGATCCTGCCCGTTGAGAAACAGGCAGTTGGCATTCTTGATGCGGCCGGTTTGCGGGCTGATCGCCCCGGGCAGTCCTATGCCGATGGTGAAGGTGCCGTCCAGCTCCTGGCGGATCTCGTTCACCAGGTCGGTGATGGCGGCAAGAAAATCGCGGTACCCTGTAGTCGGGGTCGCAATGCGTTTGCACAGCAGGCTGACACCCTGGCTATCGAGCAATTGAGCCTCGATTTTGGTGCCGCCGATGTCGAGTCCGAGTCGCAACATGGTTATCTTCCTCAGGCGGCCAGCTTGCGATGCAGCTCAATGAGCTCGGTGACCAGCTCCTTGGCGAGCATGGCGGTCATCAGGTGATCCTGGGCATGCACCAGGATCAGCTTGACCGGGATCTTGCCTTCCCCTTCATCCGCTTCAATCAGCCTGGTCTGCACCGCGTGAGCGGCGTTGGCGGCCTCACCGGCCTGGCGCAGCAGATCGTCGGCTTCGGCAAACTGGCCTGCCTTGGCTTGGCGCAGCGCTTCAAAGCAGAGGCTGCGGCTCATGCCGGCATTGATGATAAGACCCATCACTGTCTCTTCCAGATCGAACATATACGCTCCTTGGTCATGAGTGCCGGCCCCTTGTGCCGGCGCAGTGTCTTTAGCGGTCTCGTGACGAGACCATCAGTTGAAGCCGTGTTCGCGGGCTGCGGTCGCAAACCACTGACCGCTCTTCTTGATGCGTCGGGTCTGGCTCTCCAGCTCCAGTTCGATAAAGCCGTAGCGGTTCTTGTAGGCGTTGCTCCACGACCAGTTGTCGATGAAGGTCCAGAGGTGATAACCCCGGCACTGACAGCCTTCTTCCAGCGCCTTGTGCAACCAGATGAGGTGATCCCGTATAAAGCCGATGCGGTAGTCATCCTGGATCTGGCCATCCGGCCCCTTGAACTTGGCCTCGCCTTCGACCCCCATGCCGTTCTCCGAGATGTAGCTCGGGATGTTGCCGTAGTGGTCGCGCAAGTTGACGAGGATGTCGTAGATCCCCTGTTCGTAGATCTCCCAGCCCCGGTGCGGGTTCATCTTGCGACCCGGCATCTCGTAGTAGTCGAAGAACCACTCCGGCATGAAGGGGCTGGCAGGGTTGACCGCATTGCTGCGGGCCTTGACCCGGCGCGGCTGGTAATAGTTGATCCCCAGCAGGTCGATCTTGCCTGCTGCCAACAGTGCCTGATCTCCCGCTTCGCAGGCGGGCAGCTGGTCATACTCCTTGAGCAGTGACACCAGTTCGGCCGGGTACTCTCCCTTGACCGCCGGATCCAGGAAGCTGCGGTTGAACATCAGATCGGCAATGTTGGCCGCCTTCAGATCCGCCGGATGCTGCGAGCGCGGATAGGAGGGCGTCAGGTTGAGAATGATGCCGATCTGGCCATCCTGGCCGAGGGCACGGTAACGCTGCACTGCCATGGCATGGGCCAGCATGGTGTGATAGGCCACTGTGGCGGCGCGGCGAAAATCTACCACGTTCGGGTAGTGGAAGTCGTAGAGGTAACCTCCCTCCACCGGCACTATGGGTTCGTTGAAAGTGAACCAGTGCTTGACCTTGTGACCGAACAATCTGAAGCAGGTCTCGGCAAATTCGGCGTAGGCTGCGACCACCTCCCGACTCTCCCAGCCCCCCAGTGACTGCATGCTCATCGGCATGTCGAAGTGGAACAAGCAGATGAAGGGCTCGATCCCCTCGGCCTTGAGTTCGTCGAGCATGGCGTCATAGAAAGCCACTGCTTCCGGATTGGGCTCTCCCCGCCCTGCCGGGATCAGCCGTGCCCAGGCAATGGAGGTGCGAAAGCTGTTGTGACCGAGCTGGCGCAGCAAGCGAACATCGTCGCGAAAATATTCATAGAAACCGGAGGTCTGAGCTGGGCCAATCTGCTGGTGAAAGCGGTTGGGGGCCTGTTCAAACCAGTGATCCCAGATGGTCGGGGCCTTGCCACCCTGCAGGCTGGCGCCTTCGGCTTGTGCGGCTGAGGAGGCGCTGCCCCACCAGAACGTTTCAGGAAAACGGTATTGCATCTCGTGTTACTCCAATCTTGAAAAAGAGGCCGCCAGGCGGCCCCGGCAGGCAATCAACGGCTGGTGGCGACCGCCAGCGTCGGCGCTTCCTCGTTCTTTTCTTGCTCTTCCTGCTTGAGCAGGGTGCGCTCATAGGCTTTCAGGAAGGGGTAATACATGGCCGCGGCAGAGCACATGCAAAGCAGGCTCAACCCCATGGGGCTGATGGCCCAGTTGGCGGCCCAGGAGGCACCGATGGGGCCCGGTGTAGTCCAGGGGGTGAGGGAGACCACCCGTTCCACCAGACCGAAATCCAGGGCAAACCAGGCCAGGGTGGCGTTGATCATGGGCACCAGGATGAAGGGCAGGAAGAACACGGGGTTCATGACGATGGGCGCACCGAACAGTATGGGTTCGTTGATGTTGAACAGGCCCGGCACTACACCCATCTTGCCGATGGATCTCAGGTGCGCTGCCTTGCTGCGCAGCAGCAGGAAGGCCAGTGGCAGAGTGGAACCGACGCCACCGATCAGCAGGTAGTGATCCCAGAAGCCCTGCAGGAAGATGTGGGGCAAGGCTTCACCTGCCGCCATGGCGGTCTGGTTATTGGCCAGATTGGCCATCCAGAACGGGTTCATGATGCCGGTGACGATGAGGGCGCCGTGGATCCCGGCGAACCAGAGTACCTGGCACACCAGCACAGCCAGCAACATGGCAGGCAGGGAGTCGGAGGCAGCGACCAGCGGCTTGACCAGCGACATGATGGCTTCCGGCAATATCATGCCGGTGCTGTTTTCCAGCAGCAGGTTGAGGGGATGCAGGGTCAGGATGATCACCAGCACGGGGATCAGCACCTCGAACGAGCGGGCAACACCGGTTGGTACCTGGGGGGGCAGCTTGATGGTGATGTTGTTGCGTTTGAGGAAGGCGTACACCTCAGCCGCATAGATGGCGGTGATCAGGGCCGTGAAGATCCCCTGACCGGAGAAGTACTGCATGGAGATGGCGCCATCCTTGACGGGGGCGGCTACCAGCATGAAGGACATCAGGCAGAGCAGGCCTGTGGTGACAGGGTCGAGCCCGTTCTGACGGGCCAGACTGGCACCTATTCCCACCGAGATGAACAGGGTCATCAGGCCCATGCTTAGCTGGAATGGGAGCAGCAACTGGGCTTGGTAGGTGGACGAGAAGTCGAGCCAGGCGCGGGCAAATCCCCACTGGGTCTGGGGTGAGAAGGGGGGGAAGATGAACACCAGCATGAAGCTGCCGACGATCATGAAGGGCAGAGCTGCGATGAAGCCATCACGGATGGCCTGCACATATTTTTGCTGGCCAATTCGCCCGGCCAGCGGACTGACCCGGTTCTCTATGGTACTGACAAAGCGTTCGTATAGGGTGTTCATGAAGGTTTCCTTGTGACATTCACTGGTTGGGGCCTGCGCATCAGCGGATGAGAGAGAGGGCGTGGTCGAGGACCTTGTCACCACGCTGCATGCCGTAATCCATCATGTTGATGGTCTCGACCGGCACGCCGTGAGCCGCCGCTCGCTGCTGCAGTTCGGCCTGCATGTATTTGACCTGTGGCCCCAGCAGCACCACCTGGTAGTGAGGCATCTGCAGATCGAACTCTGCCGCACCGAAGGCTTGTATCTCGGCGCTCACCCCCCGCTTGTCCGCTTCCTCTTTCATCTTCTTGACCAGCAGGCTGGTCGACATGCCCGAGGAGCAGCACAACATGATTTTTTTCATTTCCAGATTCTCCAGTCGTTCGTAACGGATGGCGCATTCTGGATCGATGGATTTAATTTGGAAACCGGTTTCCGTATCATGTCCGTATATGTGTGAACAGGATCGGTAATTTGGGGTTGAAAGCAGTGGAAAATGTGAGCTAGGTAAAGAAACGGCAAAATGGTTGCGGATACTACGGAAACAAAACCACAAAGCCGTCAAAATGGCGTCCAAGCCTCAAGATGACAGGGGCCAACACACAGCGAAGGGACGGAAAATCGAGTGATGAATCTGCAATGGATGGCAATGCTGGTCGGCATGATCGAGCAGCGCATGGTACCGTTTGCCAATTGGTTGACCCGCAGTCGCCATGTGCTCTCATTGCGCGATGGTTTTCAGTTGGCCATGCCTTTCGTCATCGTCGGCAGCCTGCTGGTGCCCATACTGTTTCCCCCCATCGCCCCCGATACCCCCCACGCATTCGGCCAGTGGCTGCACTGGCTGGCCCATGAGCTGCACCCTTTCCTGTTTCCCGTCTATTCCCACACTCTTGGGCTGGTGGCACTGATCATTGCGTTTGGGGCGGCCTCAAGCCTGGCAAAGGCATACGAAATGCCGGAGCGACTGTGCGGCCTGGGGGGGTGCATGGCGTTTTTGATGTTGATCGACTTTCGTTCGCTGCAACCCGGGGTGTTTGGCTATCTGGGTGGGGCAGGGATTTTCACGGCCTTGCTGATGGCGTTCTATTCGGTGGAGGTGACCCGCTTCTTCTATCGGCGTGGCTGGTATATCCATATGCCGGACGAGGTGCCAGTGATGACGAGGCGGGGGTTCCAGCTGATAGTGCCTCTGCTGTTCACCATGCTCTCCCTCAGCCTGATGCGACTCTGGTTGCTGCAGCAGTTCGGGATCAGTCTGCCGGATTTCATGGCTTCCCTGTTCCGGCCATTGATAGTCGGGGCCGACACCTTGCCAGCCCTGCTGATCACCTTGCTGATTGCCCATCTGCTCTGGTTTATGGGGATCCATGGGGCCCTGATAGTGACAGGTTTGCTGTCACCTTTCTGGATGGCCGGCGTGAGTGCCAATCAGGCGGCCTTGATGGCGGGGGAGCCCTTGCCTCATATTTTCCTGCAAGGGTTCTGGGACTATTACCTGCTGATCGGGGGGATTGGGACTACCTTGCCACTGGTGTTTATGGCCATGCGCAGTCGCTCTCACTCGATTCAGTCGGTGGGCAAACTGGGGTTCATCCCGTCCCTGTTCAATATCAATGAGCCACTGCTGTTTGGCTTTCCCATCATCATGAACCCGCTGTTCTTTTTGCCGTTCATCAGCGTGCCGCTGATCAATGCTGTGCTGGCCTGGCAGTTGACCCAGTGGGGTTTTCTAGACCGCTTCATCGCCTTGTTGCCCTGGTCGATGCCCTCGCCGCTGGGGGCCGCATGGGCGGCCAATGGCAGCTGGAGCAATGGCCTTATGAGTCTGGTCTGTATCCTCAACAGCTATGTACTCTATCGCCCCTTCTTTCTGGCCCACGAGAAGATGGTGCTGGAGCAAGAACATGAAAGAGCCTGACCAAATGGATTACCCCATCAACCCCAGATAGTTCATCAGGGCGGCGCCCAGGCTGGTGGTGATGAGCGAGCCCAGCGTGGTGGTGGCTATGATGTTGGCGGCCAGTGCGCTGTCGCCCCCCATGGCGCGGGTCATCACATAGCTGGCGGCAGCAGTGGGGGTGGAACTTATCAAAAACAGTATGCCGAGGGCCTGCTGGCTGAAGCCCAGCGCCCAGGCCCCCAGCACCAGCAACAAGGGAATGCAGAACAACCGGTTGACGGTGGCCCAGCCGGTCAGCATGGCGCCGCCGCGCAGGGCTTTGAGATTGAGACTGGCGCCGGTGCAGAGTAGGGCCAGTGGCAGTGTCATGTTGGCGAAGTAGTTGCCCGTCGTGATGACCAGCTGGGGCAACTCAATGCCGAGCAGGCCAAATGGCATGGCCGAGAGGATGGCGATGATGAGAGGGTTTTTGGCGATCCCGTTAAGAATGGGTTTGATCCCTTTGCCGCCTCCCAGACTGCGGGTGAGGGTGATGACGGCCAGGATGTTGTAGAGCACGGTTACCGAGCCCACCAGCAGGGCGGCGGCGCCGATCCCCTCCGGCCCGTAAGCGTTTTGCACATAGGCCAGCCCCATGATCCCCATGTTGCCGCGAAAGCTGCCCTGCACGAATATGCCGCGCTGACGTCGCTCAGTGATGAAGCGGGCCGCCAGTGCCTCAAGGATCAGAAAGCCGGTGAGGGTGCCGAGCAAGCCGTAGACGATGAGCCAGGGGCTCGGCATGGTGGAAAAATCGGTGCGCACCATGCTGAGAAACAGCAGGGCCGGCAGTGTGACCTGAAACACCAGGCGGGAAGCGGATTCGACGAAGCTGTCTGGCAGCAGACCCAGCTGCTTTAGCCAGATGCCGAGCAGCAGTACCACGCAGATGGGGCCCGTGATGGAGAGGGAGAAGTGCAGACTTGCCAACAGATCCATGATGCGCGTCCTGTGCGATGGCGAGCGGCACGACGTTCGCCGGGGCAAAAAAGGCATTCTAACGCCATGGGCTTGTATTCACAGGGCTTAATCACAACAATGTGGGCAATTCCACCGCCGAGCCCCCTGTGAGCCAATTCATGGACAAGAAACTGACCATCCTCGATATCGCCCGCCTCTCGGGTGTCGGCAAGTCGACCGTCTCCCGGGTGCTCAATCAGGATCCCAAGGTGAAGCAGGCGACCCGCGAGCGGGTGGAGCAGGTCATCGCCGAGCACGGCTTCGTGCCGAGCAAGTCGGCCCGGGCCATGCGCAGCCAGAGCCAGCAGGTGGTGGGGATCATCGTCTCGCGCCTCGATTCCAGCTCGGAGAATCAGGCGGTGCGTGGCATGCTGGAAACCCTCTACCAGCGCGGCTATGACGCCGTGCTGATGGAGAGCAAGTTTTCTCCCGCCAAGGTGCAGGAGCATCTGGCTGTGCTGGAGCGGCGCGGGGTGGATGGCATCATTCTCTTTGCCTTCAACGATCTGGACTACGACGCTATGGCACCGCTCAAGGACAAACTGGTGCTGGTGGCGCGCGAATATCCCGGTTTCTCCTCTGTCTGTTTCGACGATGGGGGGGCGGTGCGCACCATGCTGGCAGAGCTGGCGACCCGTGGAGTAGGCGATATCGCCTATCTGGGGGTGGATACCTCGGATCTCACCACGGGTCAGCGCCGGCTCGATGCCTATCTCGGCTACTGCGCCGAACAGGGATTGAGCCCGCGCAGTGCCCTCGGTGATCTCAGCCTGCAAAGCGGCTACCGGCTGGCTGCCGACTTGCTTACCTCCACCACCCAGGCGCTGGTCTGCGCCAGTGACACCCTCGCCATAGGTGCAGCAAAATACTTGCAAGAACAAGGGCGTAGCGAAGTGCTGGTGACCGGCCTTGGCAACAACCCCATGCTCAGTTTTCTCTTTCCCAATGCCCTTAGCCTAGATCTTGGCTACAAAAGGGCAGGGGAGCAGGCGGCCCGCCAGCTGCTCGGCCAGATTGAGCAGGGCCGCTGTCCGCTGGCGACCATAGCCCCTTGCCACACACTGTGAGCCCCATCACTTAGCCCTGCACAAAAAACACGCTTTTTGTGATGTTGACCACGAAATGGGAACGTTCCCATTTCGGTCTGTTCAAATTGGCTGCATGCTAAATGGGAACGATACCAAAAACGCTCCGGCCGACAGACTGGCCCAAAAGGGCGAGGCAGACCAATATCAATGGAGTCACAGAGGGAAGACTCATGTCCAAGATCAACGCACAGCAGCTTGCCACCCTGATCGACAAGATCGGCGGCAAGGAGAACATCGCCACCGTCAGCCACTGCTTGACCCGATTGCGCTTCGTCCTGAACGATCCGGCGAAAGCAGACAGCAAGGCCATCGAGACCATACCGGCGGTAAAGGGTTGTTTCACCAATGCTGGCCAGTTCCAGGTGGTGATCGGCAACGAGGTGGATGACTGGTACAAGGCGCTCACCGAGGAGATTGGTGTCAGCGGTGGCAGCAAGGATGCCGCCAAGCTGGCTGCCCGTCAGAACATGAATCCGCTGGAGCGCGGCATCTCCCACCTGGCGGAGATCTTCGTGCCTTTGTTGCCCGCCATCATCACAGGCGGTTTGATCCTGGGTTTTCGCAACGTCATCGGCGACATCAAGATGTTCGACGACGGGACCCACACTCTGGTCGAGATCAGCCAGTTTTGGGCTCAGGTGCACGCCTTCCTCTGGCTGCTGGGTGAGGCCATCTTCCATTTCCTGCCGGTGGGCGTCTGCTGGTCCGCGGTCAAGAAGATGGGCGGCTCCGAGATCCTCGGTATTGTGCTGGGTATCACCCTGGTCTCGCCGCAGCTGATGAATGCCTATGGCATCGGCCAGCAGACCCCGGAAGTGTGGGACTTCGGCCTCTTTGTCATCCAGAAGGTGGGTTATCAGGCCCAGGTCATTCCGGCGCTGCTGGCGGGGGTATTCCTTGCCTGGGTTGAAACCAACCTCAAGCGCATCATTCCGGCGTATCTCTATCTGGTGATAGTGCCCTTTATCTCCCTGCTGCTGGCGGTGATAGTGGCGCACGCCTTTATCGGCCCCTTCGGTCGCTGGATTGGTGACGGTGTCGGCTTTGCCGCCAAGGCCGCCATGACCGGCTCCTTCGCGCCCATTGGTGCCGCCCTGTTCGGCTTCCTCTATGCGCCCCTGGTCATCACCGGCATCCACCACACCACCAACGCGGTGGACTTGCAGCTGATGCAGAGCATGGGTGGCACCCCGATATGGCCGCTGATCGCCCTGTCCAATATCGCCCAGGCATCTGCCGTCGTAGGGATCATCCTCATCAGCCGCAAGGAGAACGAGCGGGAGATCTCCGTGCCTGCCGCTATCTCGGCTTACCTGGGGGTGACAGAACCGGCCATGTACGGCATCAACCTCAAGTACAAGTTCCCCATGCTGTGCGCCATGGTGGGCTCGAGCTGCGCGGCCCTCATCTGCGGCTTCGCCGGTGTGATGGCCAACGGCATAGGGGTAGGGGGCCTGCCGGGTATCCTCTCCATCCAGCCGCAATACTGGGCCATCTACGCCATCGCCATGCTGGTGGCGATAGTGGTGCCCCTGGTGCTGACCCTGCTGGTCTACAAGCGTCAACAGGCCTCGGGCAAACTGGCTCAAGCCATCGCTTGAGTGCACTCATCAGGGCGGCCTCGCAAGGGGCCGCCCTCTCCATTTTTTATTCGAGACAAGAGAAAGACCCATGAGCCAAACTCCCTGGTGGCAGAGCGCCGTGATTTACCAGATCTACCCCAAGAGCTTTCAGGATTCGGGTGCCCGTGGCACCGGCGATCTCAAGGGGATCATGGCCCGCCTCGATTATCTCAAGACCCTGGGGGTCGATGCCCTCTGGCTGACCCCGGTTTATGTTTCCCCCCAGGTGGATAACGGCTATGACATTGCCGATTACTACCAGATTGATCCCGCCTACGGCACCATGGCCGATTTCGAGGCGCTGCTGGCGGCAGCCCATGCCCGTGACATTCGTATCGTGATGGACATAGTCGTCAACCACACCTCCACCGAGCACGCCTGGTTCAAATCGGCGCTGGGGGATAAAAACAGCCCCTACCGCGACTACTACATCTGGAAAGATCCGGTGGATGGTTGTGTGCCGAACAACTGGCAATCCAAGTTTGGTGGCAGTGCATGGGAGCTGGATGCCGCCACCGGCCAGTACTATCTGCACCTGTTTGCCCGCGAGCAGGCGGATCTCAACTGGGAAAACCCGGCGGTGCGCGCCGAGGTCAAAAACATCATTCACTTCTGGGCCGGCAAGGGGGTTGATGGCTTCCGCCTTGATGTCATCAACCTGATTTCCAAGGATCAGACTTTCCCGAACGACGACGTGGGCGATGGCCGCCGCTTCTATACCGACGGGCCGCGCATCCACGAATTCCTGCAGGATGTGAGCCGCGACGTATTCGCCCCGGTCGGCGCCATGACGGTGGGTGAGATGTCCTCCACTTCGCTGGCGCACTGCCAGCGCTACGGTGCCCTTGATGGCTCCGAACTCTCCATGGTGTTCAACTTCCACCACCTCAAGGTGGATTACCCCAACGGCGACAAATGGACCAAGGCGCCGTTCGATTTTCTCGAACTCAAGCGTATCTTCAACCATTGGCAGAGCGGCATGCACGGCAAGGGCTGGTCGGCCCTGTTCTGGTGCAACCACGATCAGCCGCGCATCGTCTCCCGCTTCGGGGACGAGGGCGAGCATCGCGTTGCTGCCGCCAAGATGCTGGCCAGCACGCTGCACGGGCTGCAGGGCACCCCCTACATCTATCAGGGGGAGGAGATTGGCATGACCAACCCCGGTTATCAGAGCATTGATGACTATCAGGATGTGGAGAGCCGCAATATCTTCGCCATCAAGCAAGCCGAAGGCATGAACGAAGCCGAGATCCTCGCCATTCTCGGTGCCAAGTCTCGCGACAACTCCCGTACACCCATGCAGTGGAGCACAGCCCTCAATGCCGGCTTCACCCAAGGTTCGCCCTGGCTCAGGCCCGCTGCCAATTACACCGAGATAAACGCCGAAGCGGCACTGGCCGATCAGGGCTCAGTGTTCTGGCACTACCGGAATCTGATCGCGCTTCGCAAGGCGCATCCCATCTTTACGCAGGGGGATTATCAGGAGCAGTTGCCAGGCCATCAGCGCATCTGGGCCTATACCCGCAGTGCCAAGGGTCAGACCCTGCTGGTGGTAAGCAATTTCTACGGTGAGCCTGTGGCCTTCGACTTGCCGCAAGATCTGCAAGAGAGGGAAGGCCGTCTGCTGCTTGGCAACTACCCCGATAGCCCGGCAATGCCGCAATCTTGTATGCTGCGTCCCTATGAATCTCTGATCTGGCTGGTGGCGTAGGTGGTGAGCGAGGTGATGGCAAAAGCAATGGCCCCGGTGCACGGCACCGAGTGGCAAAAGATGGTGGCGGGTCAGCCCTATGATGCGGGCGATCCCGAGCTCAAGGCGGCGCGTGAGCGCTGTCGTTTCCTTTATTACACCTTCAACACCAGTTGGCAGGAGAAACCGGCGCGGGATGTGCTGCTGCGGGAACTGCTCGGCAGCCGGGGCAATGTGTGTGCTATCAACCCGCCTTTCTTCTGCGACTATGGCGCCAATATCCATGTGGGGGAGAACTTCTACGCCAACGTCAACTGCACCATCCTCGACGTGTGCGAGGTGCATATCGGCGACAACGTGCTGTTGGCCCCCGGGGTGCAGATCTACACCGCCGCTCACCCCGTTGCCCTTGTCCCTCGGGTGGCGGGGGTCGAGTTTGGCAAACCAGTGCGCATAGGCAACAACGTCTGGGTCGGCGGCAGCACAGTTATCTGCCCCGGTGTCACCATAGGGGATAACAGCGTGATCGGCGCAGGCTCAGTGGTCACCAGAGACATTCCGGCCAATGTGGTTGCCGTCGGCAATCCTTGCAGGGTCTTGCGGCCCATGACGGCAGAGGAGCTGGCGGGCATCTAAATATCAAGGGGCAGGGGATCCTGCCCTTTATGCAGGAAGTTTCCCCCTCATCCCGGTTCTTATCCCCTCCGAAGTTCAGTGTCAGTTGCACCGTGAGCTGTATCTGAACCTGTGATTTACATCACTGTCAGTTTTTTTGAACATCTAGGCCAGTTTATCTCGCTAACAAAGGTGGGCAGAGGTGTTTAATATTCACTCAACGCTTAGGCAGGAACGCCAGGTGGCCAAATAACAGGTTGTTTCAGGCGATGACACCAGAAACCAGAATGTCAGACGTCGGTGAAAGAACTACATACTATTTGAATAACCTCTTGCAAGGATGCATTGATTCAGGCCGAACCGGCCTTGGCAATGACACAAAAACCAAGAGAGTGAATGAACATGAAAAACGTAATCAAGATGCTGGCCGTTGCAGGCCTGATGACTGCCGGTTTTGCTCAGGCTTCCGTTCCCGCTGACTTCAACGCTGCACCGGGCGTGCTGTTTGTGAACTGGCATGCAACCGCCGCTGTGGATGGCAAAACCAACCCCATGCTGGAAGTGCGCAATGAGTCAGGGGATGTGGTGGCTTCCGTTCACGCCAATCTGATGGGCACCCAGCAGGTACGTATTCCGAGCCGCACTCAGGGCAACCTGACCGTCAGCCTGGGTGAGCAGAGCAGCGACTACCGCATCCCGTTCGGTATCGGCAGCGGCAAGCAGCGCTAAGCCGAGCCACATCAGCCGCGGTTTCTACCCCTGAAAACTGTCCAGACACAACAAAGGCGCCCTGAGGCGCCTTTGTTGTTTGTTGTGTGGATCAGCGGGAGCTGGCCGCTTCGATGACGGGAACCCGGTTCACCGCTTTGCCCAGATAGGCGAGGGTGATGGTCACTATGATGCAGGTGAAGCTGAGCCACATGTAGGGCAGGTAGTCGAGGGTCGCCACCCCCAGTACCCCGGCCATGAAGATACCGTTGTCGCTCCAGGGCACCATGCCGCAGGTGAGGGTACCGCCGAACTCGGCGTTGCGGGAGAGGTTCTTGCGTGCCAGTCCCAGCCGGTCGTAGTTCTTGGCCATGATCTTGGGAGTCAGGATCAGTGACACATACATGGCCGAACCGAATACGTTGGCCAGGAAGGCGGTGCCTATGGTGTGGCTGGTCAGGCTGCCGACACTGTTGATGCGCTTCTCGAAGGCATTGGCGATCACTTCCAGAATACCTACCTTCTCCAGCAGGCCACCAAAGCCCAGACCGAAGATGATGACGGCGACCGAACCCAGCATGGATTCCATGCCGCCGCGCCCTAGTATGTTGTCGATAAAGCCGATGCCTGAGGTAATGGGGAAGGGACTGTAGGCGGAATGCATCGCCTTGACCGGATCCATGTCCTGGAACGCTATGGCCCAGACAAGCCCCAGCAGAGCGCCGAAACTGATCACCGGGAAGGCGGGTTTGCGGTTGGCGAGCAGACCCAGTACCAGTACGACCGGCACTACGGCCAGCGGGGTGATGTTGAACTGGTTGTCGAGCGCCTCCATCACCAGATTGACCTGCTCTAGGCTGACGTTGCCCGAATACTGCATGCCGACCACGGTAAATAGTGCGGCCGTAATGATGTAGGAGAGCAGGCTGATGGGCAGCATCCCCTTGATGTGTTCTACCACGTCGACATTGGACATGGTGGAGGCCAGTACCACTGAGTCGGAGAGGGGGGAGAGCTTGTCACCGAAGTAGACACCGGAGAGCACGGCACCCGCCACCAGTGGCGCAGGGACGCCAAGACTGTGGCCTATCCCCATCATGGCGATGCCGGCGGTGGCGGCAGAGCCCCAGGAGGTACCGGTGGCAAGCGAGGTGAGGGAGCAGATGATCAGCGTTGCCAGCAGGAAGATGGACGGGTGTATTACCTTGAGGCCGAAGTAGATGATGCTGGGGACTATACCGCCTGCGATCCAGGTGCCGACCAGGGCGCCGACGGAGACCAGGATCAGGATGGCCCCCATCCCTTTGGAGACACCGTCAACGGCGGCTTGCTCCAGGGATTTGTAATCATGACCCAGCTTGATGCCGAGCCCCATGATGACGAACCAGGCGATGAACAGTGCCAACTGAATTGGCAGGTCCAGTACGCTGGTGAACGAGAATGCCAGGGCCAGGAAAATGGCCAGACAGCCAAATACCTGCAACATGCCCGGTAATCGAATTTGGTTTTGCTGGTTTTGCATAGATGCTTCCTAAACTCTTGCTCGCCAAGGTCGGTCCCTCTCGTCCTGTGGATACCTGTATCCCGAGGGGCCAACCCAAAAGAGGCCGCAATCTACCACAAACCTAGGGGGGCAAATCCCAACTGATTTAGCAAAAATGCAATTTTGATTGAAAAAATTACAAATTAGTTGATCTCATAACCTGTATTTGAGCGCTCTATTGGCCCGAATGTGACATTCGACACCGATAGCAAAGTCTGATTGCATACTCATAAAATACAAATGATAATCGTTATCAAGTGATGCAAGAGGATATATCACCATGATCTGGATCGTGAGAGTCGTGCTGCTGGTCGGACTGCTGGCCGTGCTGGGCTGGGGTCAGGAAAAGGAGTACGGCATCTGGAGTCTGGGTTTTGTGCTGGCTGCCTGGGTCATGCTGGAACCCAGGCTGAGACCTGTCCTGATACTGCTGCCGGTGGCCGGGATGACAGGCATAGCGGCTTTGCTCTGGCAGCAATCCTGGTTATGACTGGGCTGCGGGGGCGTTCTTGACCTTCTCTTGCGCCTGTTTAAGCGATGCGATGACGTTGTTTTCCATCTCGGTGCGCTTGGCGTCGGTCAGGAAGTAGATCATGTCGACATCGTGGCGAATATAGTGGGAAGGCAGCTGGTTCAGGGTCAGGCAGCAGAGATCGGCCATTTGCTCGCTGTTCAGTTTCTGATTCAGCCCCTGCTTTTCGATCTCCTTGAGCACCAGATGTTCATAGAAGTTGTGAATATCGGTATCCAGTATCATATGTGCTCCTTGGCATGACGATGGGCGGTAAGTTGTCAAAAGCATAGTCATAACAAGGAGTAAAAACAAAAGGCCCATCACTCTCGTGATGGGCCTTTTATATAAGGAATGGTGCGAAGAGAGGGACTCGAACCCTCACATCCGTGGGACACTAACACCTGAAGCTAGCGCGTCTACCAATTCCGCCACCTTCGCACACTGATTTTCTCCAGCTGGTTTTTAAATGCGGTTGGAACGCATTGCTCTGTTTTTACATGTCAGAATCATGGTGCGAAGAGAGGGACTCGAACCCTCACACCCGGGGGGCACTAACACCTGAAGCTAGCGCGTCTACCAATTCCGCCACCTTCGCACATTGTGTTACCAGTTTTGATTTACATGCTGTCTGGAGAAGCATGGTGCGAAGAGAGGGACTCGAACCCTCACATCCGTGGGACACTAACACCTGAAGCTAGCGCGTCTACCAATTCCGCCACCTTCGCACATTGTGTTACCAGTTTTGATTTACATGCTGTCTGGAGAAGCATGGTGCGAAGAGAGGGACTCGAACCCTCACACCCGGGGGGCACTAACACCTGAAGCTAGCGCGTCTACCAATTCCGCCACCTTCGCACATTCGGGTTTTCCAGTTGGATTTACATGCTGCTGAATCAGCATGGCAGTATTGGTGCGAAGAGAGGGACTCGAACCCTCACATCCGTGGGACACTAACACCTGAAGCTAGCGCGTCTACCAATTCCGCCACCTTCGCATCACTGCGGTGGGGGATTCTATAGAGTTTTGGATGAGCGTCAACAGCCAAAGGGGACTTTTTTCGCTGTTGACGTTCAAAGCAGCATCAAGGGCACAAAAGTTCAGCAATGAGCATCACTGCCGGGCCAGTGCATCCTGATACATCTGCTCGTATTGAGTGACCGAATCCGGCCAGTTGAAGCGGGTATTCATGGCATTGCGCTGTACCTGGGCAAACCGCTCGGGATCCTGCAGGTAATAGAGCAGGCTGCGGCGCATGGCATCGAGCAGGATATTGGCGGTTGGATCGTTGAAACAGAAGCCGGTGGCATGCTCGGGTTCCGCATCCCAGTCCACGACAGTGTCCTTGAGGCCACCGACGGCCCGTACCAGCGGCAAGGTGCCGTAGGCGAGGCTGTACATCTGGTTGAGGCCGCAAGGCTCGAACAGAGAGGGCATCAGGAAGAAGTCGGCGCCCGCTTCCACCAGATGGGCCAGTCTGTCGTCATAGGTGTTGAGGAAGGCGAGCTTGTCCGGGTATCGCTGTGCCGTGGCCTGCAACTGGGCGGCGAGGGAGGGATCACCCGACCCCACTATCACCACCTGCACCTTGTGATGCAGGAACTTGTCCAGCACGGGTAGCAGCAGGTGTACCCCTTTCTGCTCGGTCAGGCGGCACACCATGCCGTAGATGGGCAAGTCCGTGACCGGCAGGCCCGCTTCCCGCTGCAGCGTCTGTTTGCAGACCCGTTTGCCAGCGAGGTTGTCCACGTCGTAGGTGGCGGGCAGGAAGTCGTCAAATGCCGGATCCCAATCCTTATAGTCACAGCCATTGAGAATGCCGCGCAAGTCGGCAGCGCGCTGCTGGAAGATATTGGCCATGCCGTGGGCGCCCAGGTGGGTCAGCAATTCACTGGCATAGTTGGGACTGACCGCATTGATCTTGTCGGCATAGAGCACACCGCATTTGAGCAGATTGACGTGACCATAGTCGTAGCTGATGCGCTGTTCATAGTCAGCAATTTCGGGCATGGCCCAGAACTGCTCCCGACCGAATACCCCTTGAAAGGCTGCATTGTGAATGCTGATCACGCTGCGGGTGTGCTGGAAGAAGGGGTTGTGAGCATGGCGGGTCTTGAGCAGCAGCGGCAGCAGACCTGTATGCCAGTCGTTGCAGTGCACTATCTCGGGGGCGAAGTCCAGCTGCTCGCAGGCATGCAGGGCTGCGGCCGAGAAGAAGGCGAACCGCTCACCGTTGTCGCCATAGGCCTGGTTGTTCTCGGCGTAGAGCTGGGGCCGATCGAAATATTGCGGGCAGTCGATCAGATAGACACAGACCCCTTCCAGCGCCATCTGGTAGATGCGATAGCCGATGTCCGGCAGTCCCGGATGGGTTGGCAACCAGCGAGAGGCGATCAGTCTGGCCTCATCACGGCGCTTGATCGTCTTGTAGAAGGGCAAGATGATCCTGACGTCATGGCCCTTCTGGGCCAGATACAATGGCAGGGCTCTGGCTACATCTGCCAGGCCCCCGGTCTTCACAAGCCCCTCAACTTCCGAGGCAACAAACAGGATTTTCAGTGGGTTAATAGCCAACTCTTGCTCCCTTAGGTACCACGACGATACCGCCTTCGGATACGGTAAATCTCTCTCTGTCATGGTCCAGATTTTCACCGATCACGGTGCCGGGTGCAATTTCAACGTTCTTGTCAATGATGGCGCGCCTGATGGAGCAACCTTCGCCTATCTTCACATCCCCGAGCAACACTGACTCGCTGATGTGGCTGCAGGGGCCTATGTTGCAGCGAAATCCCAGTATGGAGCGCTGGATCTGGCTGCCCTGAATGAAGCAGCCGCCGGAGATCAAGGAGTTGGCTATCTTGACCTTGCAGTCATCGGTATCGACGAAGGTGGCGGGTGGCAAGGGCGGGTAGTGAGTGTGCAGTGGCCACTTGCGGTTATAGAGGGAGAAGGGGGCATCGTCGGCGACCAGGTCCATGTGTGCCTGCCAATAAGAGTCAAGCGTGCCCACATCGCGCCAGTAGACGGTGGGTTTCTCGCCCGGGATCACGTTGGTGCTGTAGTCATAGACATAGACGGGGGCGCGGGGGAACATGCTGGGAATGATGTTCTTGCCAAAATCGTGGCTGGAGTTCTCCTCGGCGGCGTCACGCTTCAGCTCGCGATAAAGCGCTTCGGTTTCGAAGATGTAGTTCCCCATCGAGACCAATGCCTGGGTAGGATCCCCCGGAATGTGCTTGGGATGTTTGGGTTTTTCTTCGAAGCCGATCATGCGGCCTTCCTGATCCACTTCTATCACCCCGAAGGCGCTCGCCTCCTCGATGGGCATGCGCAGGGCTGCGACGGTCAGGGCGGCGGCCTTCTGTTTGTGGAAGGTCACCATCTGGCTCACGTCCATCTTGTAGATGTGGTCTGAGCCGAAGATGCAGACGTGCTCCGGGTCCGAGATCTCGATGAAACGCAGGTTCTGATAGATGGCGTCGGCCGTGCCGTCATACCAGCGTTTTCCCATTCGCATCTGGGCTGGAATAGGGTCGATGAAGCGGTCCGTGATGCCGACTATGTTCCAGCCCTTCTTCATGTGCAGATAGAGGGACTGGGACTTGAATTGGGTCAAGACGTAGATGCGCAGGAAGTCCGCGTTGACGAAGTTGTTGAGCACGAAATCGATCAGTCGATAACTGCCACCGAACGGGACAGAGGGCTTGCTGCGGGTGGTGGTAAGCGGCTGGAGACGGGTTCCTTCTCCGCCCGCCAGTATCATGGTGAGTATGCCTGCCATCGTATTTCTCTCCCTGAGTTCATACCGTGAAAAGGTTTTCATGTTACTGCAAAAAAACACCCCTAAAGGGGTGGTTTGCGGTATGACAATTACCTTATCAGATCCCGGATGGGGCTCTCTACCTGTTTCCGGTGACTGGTTACACTTATTTACACTTTGCTCAGATAGACCTTGAATTTGGCATCGCTGCTGATTATGTCGGTCTGTTTGAAGTGCGTTTCCAGTATAGGTTGATATCGCAGGAAGGCGTTGGCGACTATGGTCAGGCCACCATTCGCCGACAGGTATTCAGGTGCCTTGGCGAGGAAGGTTTCGGTGGCCGCATAGAAGGTCTTGAGGCCGGCGTGGAAGGGGGGGTTGGAGACGATGTGGTCAAACTTTCCGCTGATGTCGGAATAGACGTCGGAGGCCTGGACTTGTCCCTGCAAACCGTTGATGGCCAGGGTGCGGCGGCTCGACTCCAGCGCAAGTGCGCTGATATCCACCATCTTGACCTCCAGCCCCGGATTGCGTTTGGCCAGCACAGAGCCAATGACGCCGGCACCACAGCCAAAATCGAGCAACTTGCCGCCCATGGGGGGCAGACTGGCCAGCAGCATCTGGGTACCGAGATCCAGTTCGGCAGCGCTGAAAACGCCGGGCAGGGCCAGCACGGTCAGTTCGGTGTCACCGGCCTTGCACTGGTAGCGGCCAAACCAGCTATCCAGCTCGAACGGGGCGACCGGCTTGCAGAGCTCGCCGTGATAGAGAGAGCAGCGGCGGGCCGAGTCGCGCTTGACTGGCTTGTTGCCATAGGCGGCCAGCAGCTTGTCGGCGCCATTGATGCCGCCGCGATTCTCCCCGGCCAGAAACAGGTCTGCACCCGCCTCCAGCAAGGGGGTCATCATGGCCAGCAGGTATTGGGCCTCTGCCTTGGCCTTGGGCATCAGCAGCAGCAGGGCATCGAAACGGGGGGCACCGCCCAGTTGGTGGTCGAACAGGATAGCGTCACCCAACGTTGCCTGCTGGCTGCGGTAGTAGCAATAATCCGTGGTAAACACAGTCAGGGAACTGGCCAGCTCAGCCAGCTGGCGGGGATAGTCATCCTCCAGGGTGCCGCAGACAAGTAGCCGTTTGCCGACAAAGAGGGCTTGGTTTCGTTCCAGCATCTGGCTGACGGCACTGATAGGGCTGCTCATCGGGTCTCTCCACGCAATTTTGGGCGGCCATTATACATAGCCCCTTTCGCCTTGACATTTATGCCGTGTTCCCGAAATATGCCCAGACACCATTTTTTGACCAGAGATGATGAAATGCGGTCCAACGAGTTGAAACGAAAGCACAAAAAAAGCCTGACATTCGGGCCTGCCGACGTTCGCGCGTAACCTCTCATCCCTGAGAAGATTCAACCCCGGTTGCGCAACCCGTACCGGGGTTTTTTATTAGTATTTTTACCGTATCCAGGAGAAGGAAATCCCATGTTTCAAGGTTCGATAGTTGCCCTGATCACCCCATTTCGACAGGGCCAGCTGGATGAGGCCGCACTGGCCCGCCTGGTGGAGTGGCACATAGAGCAGGGCACTCACGGCATAGTGCCGGTCGGTACGACGGGCGAGAGTCCGACCCTGACCCACGACGAGCATTGCCGCGTGGTGAAGTTGGTGGTCAAGCAGGTAGCCGGCCGGGTGCCAGTGATCGCCGGAGCCGGTTCCAACAACCCGGTCGAGGCCATTGAATATACCCGTCATGCCGAGCAGGCGGGGGCCGATGCCACCCTGCACGTGGCCGGTTATTACAACCGTCCCAATCAGGAGGGACTCTATCACCACTTCAAGGCGGTACACGACGCCACCAGCAAGCCCATCATCGTCTACAACATTCCGCCGCGCGCCATCGTTGACGTGCAACCTGCCACCCTGGCCCGTCTGGCCGAACTGCCGCGCATCGCCGGCGTGAAAGATGCCACCGGTGACTTGGCTCGTCCCTGGACCGAGCGTCAGCTCATCAAGAAGCCGTTTGCCTGGCTCTCAGGTGAAGATGCTACCGCGGTGGCTTACAACATAGGTGGCGGGCAAGGCTGTATCTCTGTTACCGCCAACGTGGCACCCAGACTGGTGGCCGAGGTGCAGAACCTGACCCTGGCCGGCAAGTGGCAGGAAGCGCGTGAACTGCAGGACAAACTCATCCCGCTGCATCAGGCCATGTTTGCCGAGCCGAGTCCGGCAGGTGCCAAGTATGCGGTCTCCCTGCTCGGCTTCTGCAGCGAAGAGTGCCGCCTGCCGGTGATGCCGCTGTCAGAAGCGACCCGCGAGCGCATCCGTAGTGCGATGCAGGCATTGAATTTGTTATAAAAATTGGGCTCTGGATCGCGCTTTTGACTGCCTAGTCAATTAATGTGCAATGTTTGCCGATATACTCGCTTGGATACAACCAAGGATGGCAGGCATGCAGGAATGGGATCCAGAGCACTTCACCAGTTTTGAACACCTCTGTGAAGTGACACTGGCAGCAGTCAGGGAAAAGACAGAAGCCGAACAGATTTACCTGTGGTTGCGGGCGCCCGAGTCCCAACTTTACAGTTTTCAACTGGAGCAGGGGCTGATCTGCCTGAATGCAGAGGCCCTTGCGCCCGCCAAACTCCCCATCATCTTCATCGAACATGCGCTCGACAAGGGTCAGCTGGTGGTGGAGCAGACAGCCCCGACCGCCGATGTCTGGGAAACCGTCGAACCGGAAACGCCGTGCCTGCGTGCCTGCTTCCCGCTCAAGCGCCACAAGGGGCTGGAGGCCGTGGTCTATCTGGAAACCCGCCGTCGTCTCGATCGCCTCTCCCGACGCCAGCAGCAGAGTATCCAATTGCTGATGCACTACTTGGCCGCCGAGCTGGAGAGTCGGTTGCTCGCCAGCCAGATCGATCAGGAGCGGGATCAGCGCAGACACACCCAGGCCGATCTCATCCGCAGCCAGGCGTTGCAGGACTCCTTCCTCAGCATGTTGCAGGCGCTCCATCAGGTGGGGGTCAAGCTTTCCCGCTGCGATAGCGAGCAGCAGCTGCTGCACGATGCGGTGGCGCTGGCGCGCCAGGATCTGCAGTTTGATCGCATCGCCATCTTCCTGGTCGACGCCGAGTTCAAGACCATGCGCGGAACTTGGGGAACCAACGAGGCAGGTGAGCTCATCGACGAGCACCACTTCGTCAGCCCCATCCCGGAGCACCCCACTGTGCAGGAGGCGCTGCGTCGCAAGGATTATGTGCTGGTGCTGGAAGATGCGCCGCTCTACTACGAGAAGCAGGAGGTGGGACGCGGCTGGAATGCCATGGTTTCGCTGTGGGACGGAGACATGCCCATCGGCTGGATCGCTGCCGACAACCTGTTGTGGCGTCGGCCACTCAAGGCCTACCAGAGCGAGATCTTCAAGCAGTACGCCGCCATGCTCTCCCAGCTGTTGATCCGCCAACGCACCCAGGCCGCGCTGGAGCATTTCAACCGGGAACTGGAGCTGAGGGTCAGCGAGCGTACCATGCAGCTGGCAGAAACCAACCGGGCACTGGAGGAGGCCAACAAACGACTGTCCATGCTGTCGCTGGAAGACCCCTTGACCGGCATCGCCAACCGTCGTCACTGGGATCTCACCATGCAACGGGAGTGGGAGTGGGCCCGTCGTCATCAGAGCTTGCTGGCGGTGTTGATGATCGATGTGGATGAGTTCAAGTCCTATAACGATCACTTCGGTCATGCCAAGGGAGACCTGTGTCTGCAACAGGTGGCCAGCCTGCTGCAGGAGGCGGAGCGACGACGCACCAATCTGGTGGCGCGCTACGGCGGGGAGGAGTTTGTGATCCTGCTGTGCGGTCCGCAGCCTGGTGAAGCCGAGCGGTTGGCCGAACAGATTCACCAGGGGCTGAGTGAATTAAAGATCCCGCATCCGGCTTCCCGAGTTGCTGATTTCATTACGGTTAGCATAGGCTTTAGCTATCTGGTTCCCTCGCTGGATGGAACATGGCAGAGCTTGACCGAACAGGCCGATCAGGCGCTCTATCATGCCAAGTCGCAGGGGAGGGCGTGTACGCTAGCCTATCGGTGAGCCCATGCTGTTACGTCGTTACCCCATCTTCAACCGCCGTCTTGCCCTCGTTGCCTATGGCATTGATTACCAGCTTGCCGACCCTGCCGAGTGGACTCTGCTCGCAGCGCAATGCCGTCTGCTGGCCCAGGGGCGTCAATACTTGTTGCCCTTCAGCCATGAACAGCTCGATGAGCAACGTCCCTTGCTGTTTGACCCGGATACCATTCCGCTGGTCGAGGCCTCTGCCGAGCGCCTGCCCGCCTCGTTTCCCGTGCTGACCCAGTGGCGTGACTACCGGCGGCGTCTGGCCGTGCACTGCGCCCAGCGCGAACCACGCTGGCTCAACGCCTGCCGTCTGCTGGTGTTCTGGATGGGAGAGGAGGGGATCAGCCAGCCGACCGAGCACAAGCGAATGGCTCTGGACATCGAGACCTGGGGGGATTTTTTGCCGCTCAAGGAGGCCGGGGTCGATTTCTTCGCCGGCGGTTTTCTTGCTCGTCCCGAACTGGTCAATCAGCGCGCAGCCCAGCCGGACATGAAGCTGGTGCAGGAGATACTGCAAGTCATCTGCCACGAGGAGTTCTCTTTTGCCAGGGTCGCCAGCTTGCTGGAGCAGGACGCCTGGCTGCCGGGCCAGCTGCTTACCTATGTCAATGCTCCCGGCTTTGATCACGTCAGCTCCATTACTTCTGTGCCGAGAGCCCTCTCCTATCTGGGGGAGCAGGAGATCCGCAAGTTCGTCCTCATCTACGGGCTGGCGCGGGTCAGTCATCACATGCCGGAGGCCTGTACCCGCATGGCCATCGCCCGTGGCCGCTTCTGCGAGCTGATTGCCATGACTGCGCTTGGCAAGGATGCCGCCAGCTGGGCCTTTCTGGTGGGATTGGTGCTGGATGGTTCACTGCTCTCCGCCCAGCTCAAGGCTCATCTGCCCAAGGATGTGCAGCGGGCGCTGGAGTTCCATGAGGGGCCACTCTTTCATCTGTTCCAACTGGTGAAAACCTACGAGCAAGGAGACTGGCCGCTGCTTGCCCAACTGGCACCGCACTACCAGCTGGATCCTGCCAGGCTGACCCCCATCTATTTTCAGGCACAAATGTGGGGGCAAGCGTTTCTCGCCACCTAGGTCATGGCGATGAGGAGTGGCTCTGGCTAGAATGGGGACCCATTCTCAGACATAGATCCTGCACCATGACCCTATCCGGATTTCAAGGCCTGGTATTTGACCTCGATGGCACCCTGGTGGACTCAATGCCGCTGCATCTTGCCGCCTGGGAACACACTTCCCGGGAGTTTGGCTTTCGTTTCGATGCTGACTGGTTCTATGAGCTGGGCGGCATGCCGAGTCGGAAAATTGCCCTGCTGGTTGCCGAGCAGCAGCAGATCGCTCTGGATCCCGTGGTCGTGACCCGTTGCAAGACAGAGCACTATGTGGCCAATCTGCACAAGGTGGCCGTCTTTCCGGCCATGCTGGAGCTGGTCCAGCGTTATCACGGCCAGATCCCCATGGGGATAGGCACAGGGTCGCCGCGTATCAACGCGCAAGCCGTGTTGCGCAATACCGGACTGGATCGCTACTTCTCCGTGGTGGTGACCGCTGACGATGTGGAGTTGCATAAGCCCCACCCAGATACTTTCCTGCTGGTAGCGAGTCGTTTAGGACTTGAACCGACGACCTGTCTGGTATTCGAGGATACGGGAATTGGCGTGCAGGCCGGTCAGGCTGCCGGGATGCAGACCTGCATGGTCAGGGATGGCAAGCCGGTCGACTTGCAGTACTGAAGAGAAAGCGGTGAGGGAGAGACGCGAGCGGGCCAAGCATAGAGTCCATTCTCATACGGGACAGACATAATCAATGAGAATGGACTCGGTCACCCTTTGACTCAGCAATGGTCTCGGGGTGATTCAGGCAAGCCAGTTACTGCTCGCTGCTGCCGCCCTGATTGTCGTCGTAACGACTCGGGGCTCCGTGGGGGCGCGGCGCCATGGAGACGCGTGGCTTGCGGGCGCGCTGTATGCTGACCTGGGGACGGCCGGAATGCATGGCGATGGTGGAGATCTTGGCCTTGTAGACCAGCTGCTGGTTACCATGGGCATCGGTCAACAGTACGCTGTACTGGTCGAAGCCGCTGATGGTTCCTTCCAGCTTGATGCCGCTCACCAGGAAGATGGCGACCTGACTGCGATTTTTACGCAACCAGTTGAGGGCAGAATCTTGCCCGTTCCCGAGGGAGAAGGCTTGCTCAATCGTGGAGTAGCTTGGGGATTCAGTTGTCATAAATTATTGTCCCGCGGAAAAAAGTGGCGTTTGATTGTGCTAAATGGCTACTGGCTTGTCAAAGTCATTCTCACGCCCATCCCGTATGGTGTAACGACAGTACTGGTCGGCGGGGGCCGCGGCTGTAATAATTGGCGCCTCTGGCCCGTGGCGGGCCTCATCTTGGGGTTTCATCTTGCATCCGGTTTCAAACCTACATAAACCCACCTATACCCACGACGCGACCGCATGTGAAGAGTGTGACCTGCTGGTACCGGCCACAGTGCTGGCCGTGGGGGAGAAGAGCAGCTGTCCGCGCTGTGGTCATGTCCTGAGCGTCCATCTGCCGGAGCAGGAACGCAGGCCCATCTCCTATGGCTTTGCGGCCATCATCATGTTTGTCCTCTCCAACTCCTTCACCTTTATGTCCTTCTCAGCCAAAGGGGTAGGGCAGGAGATGACGTTTCTGCAGTGCATCACCACTCTGGTGGATCAGGGCTACCTGTTTCTTGGGGCTGTGCTGAGTTTGACGCTTATCGGCCTGCCGCTGGTCTATGTGGGCTCCATCATGCTGGTGCTGTGGCGGGTCGACAAGGATCTGCACAGCAATTCCCTGCGTGCGCTAGGCCGTCTGCTTTGCCGGATAAAGCCTTGGCTGATGGTGGATGTGTTCCTCATCGGGGTGCTCATTTCGCTGGTCAAACTGATGGGGATGGCTGACATCAAGATGGGGCTGTCGTTCTGGGCCTTCGTCGGTTACACGGTACTGCTCATCAAGACGATCTCGTCGCTGGATCGCATGTGGCTGTGGCAGCGGCTGTTCGGGCCGACCGAACCCCGCGAGCTCGATGCTGATGCCGAGGCCAGCGCCATGGCATCCGGGCTGGTGGGGTGCCACATCTGCGGCGCTCTGGGTGAGGTGGGGGAGCATAGCTGCAAGCGTTGCGGTGAGCACCTGCACAGCCGCAAGCCGGGTGGCATCAACCGGACCTGGGCCCTGCTCTTCACCTCTGTGATCCTCTACGTACCGGCCAACCTTTATCCCATTATGGATACCGTCTTCCTCGGGGATGACAGCCCTTCCACTATCATGGGCGGGGTGGTTTTGTTGTGGGCCATGGGGTCTTACCCCATAGCTGCAGTGATCTTCATCGCCAGCGTTGTGGTGCCGCTGGTGAAAATCCTGGCGCTGCTGTGGCTTTGCTATATGGTACAGCGCGGCCACGGGGCCTCACCCCTTGGCAAGCTCAAGCTCTATCGCATGACTGAATTTGTGGGACGCTGGTCGATGATCGACGTCTTCGTGGTGGCCATATTGGCGGGCCTGATCCGGCTCGACAACCTGATGACTGTCTATCCGGGCCCTGCAGCCGTTGCATTTGCGGGTGTGGTGTTGATCACCATGGTAGCTGCCATGAGTTTCGACTCCCGCCTGATCTGGGATTTACAACAAGGAGAGCGCGAACGTGAGTGAGCGTAAGAAAAGGTGGAAACCCGGCTCTGATTTTCTGAGCTCGGCCGCTGCAATCTGGATGGTGCCTCTGCTGGCGCTGTTCATCGGGGTCTGGATGCTGTTCCAGCATTGGTATTCGCAAGGTCCCAGCTTCACCCTGACAGTGGCTACCGCCGAAGGGATAGTGGCGGGCAAGACGGTGATCCGCTCCCGCGAGGTGGAAGTGGGTCGTATCGAGGCAGTGGAACTCAGTGAAGATTACAGCCATGCGGTGCTAAAGGCTCGCCTGACCAACGCTGCTGCCGGCATGCTCAAGAAAGACAGTCAATTCTGGGTGGTCAAGCCCAGGGTTGGCCGGGAAGGGGTCTCCGGTCTCAGCACGCTGCTTTCCGGTGCCTATATCGAGCTGGCGCCTGGCAGAAAGGGCAAGCCCCTGGACGAATACGCCATGCTGGACAAGCCGCCACTGGCCTCCCAGGATGCCAAGGGGCTGCGGCTCTCCCTGAGCAGCCGTGATACCCGTGCGCTCGGGGTGGGGTCACCCATCAACTATCAGGGCTTTACCATAGGCCAGGTGGAAGAGGCGAAATTCCTGCCCGAGAAGAGCGAGATGCAGTACCAGATCTTCATCAACACCCCCTATGACGTGCTGGTGAGCGGCAACTCCCGCTTCTGGATGACCCCGGGTTTCGAGGTCTCCATGAGCAGCGAGGGGATGAAGGTGAAGATGGACTCTCTGGAGAGTCTGCTCGACGGTGGCATCACAATGGGGTTGCCGCCCGGCTGGGCCCCCGGTGAGCCGGTCAAGCAGATGGATGGTTTCACACTCTTCCAGGATGAAGCCAGTGTGCTTGCCGGTAGTCTGGATCAGTTCATCGATTACGTGTTTCTGTTTGAAGACAGTGTCGGTGGCCTGCATCCGGGGGCGGCGGTGGAATATCGCGGCATCCGGGTCGGTACCGTCATCTCGGCCCCCTACCTCATCGACGAGAAAGGGGTACAGATGTTCCAAAGCCGACAGATACCGGTACTGGCGCGCATCGAGGTGCAACGGCTCTCTCACCGCTATGCCAATGCTGAGAAGGAGCAGTGGCGTGCCCTGTTCGGCAAGCAGTTCAAGGAAGGATTGCGGGCGACGCTCAAGACCTCCAGCCTGCTGACCGGGGGCAAGGTGGTGGATCTGAACTTCTATCCGGATGCACCCAAGTATCAGGCCGTCAAGCTGGCCGGCTATCAGGTGTTCCCGACGGTTCAGGCCGGGCTGGATCAGATCGAGCGCAAGGTGAACCAGATCCTCGACAAGTTCGTCGACATGGACACGGCCAAGACGCTGACGCAGGTCAACAGCACCCTGGCCACGCTGGATCAGACCCTCAAGAGCATCAGTGCCGTGAGTACCAATCTGAACAAGTTTACCGGTCAGCGCTCGACCCAGCAGTTGCCAGCGTCCCTGAACGACAGCCTGAAGCAGCTGCAGAGCACGTTGCAAGAGTACGATGCCAACTCCCAGACCAATCAGGATCTGCGCCAGTCGGTACAGTCGCTCAATCAGTTGATGCGTGAGTTGCAGCCTCTGGTGCATTCACTCAACGAACAACCGAGTTCGTTGATCTTTGATCGCGCCCGTCCCCGTGATCCTGAGCCCAAGCGAGGTCAATGATGAAAAAACAGATAATGACACTGGCCTTGCTGGGCCTGCTGGCGGGTTGCAGTTCGGCCCCGACGGCGCTGCACTACTACTCTCTCGATGCCGAGGCACAGCCGGCGGCCGCGGTGACGGCGCAACCCCAGCATCAACTGGTGTTGCGTCCGGTTGCGCTGTCGGGCCAGCTGGACAGGGTCAGTCTGGTCTATCAGCTGGAAGGCAATGAGCTGCACTTCGCCGAGTATCATCGCTGGGCAGGTTTTCTCGATGCCCAGCTCAATCAGCTGACCCTGAGTGGCTTGTCCAGCCGCCTGCCCGGCTGGGTGGTGCGTCAGGACGGTGCCCGCAAGGGTCCTGTCCTGAGCATCTCGGTCGAACGTTTTCAGGGGCGCCACGATGGACGTGCCGTGCTGAGCGGCCGCTGGCGCTTGTTGACGGAAGAGGGCACAGTCTTGCGTGATGTTCCCTTCCAGCAGGTGCGAGTGCTGCCAGCCGACGGCTATGGTTCTCTGGTCAGCGAGCTGGGACAAGGCTGGCAACAGCTGCTTGACCAGATTGCGGCAGAGGTGCGCAAAGGCGCCTGAGTCTGACGTGAATGAAAACGGGAGGCTGATGCCTCCCGTTTTTTACCGTGGCGCCACCAGAGTGGCGTCATGAGACTATTGCTGAACTTCCGATACTCCCTCCACCTTGACCTCGACCCGGCGATCCGGGGCCAGGCAGACGATCAGCTCATGCTTGGATTTGCTGGTGCAGCTGTCGCCGGTGACAGGGGACCCTTTGCCACGCCCCTCCACGTTGACCTTGCCCGCTGGCAGGCCTTTGCCGACGAGATAGTCGGCGACCGTCTGGGCACGTTGCTCCGAGAGCCGCTGGTTATAGGCATCCGAGCCGATGCGGTCGGTATAGCCGATCACGGTAGCGACGCCATCCGTGGGCCGGGCTGCCTCAATCTCACCGTAGAGGGTATCCAGCGCCTGCCCGCCTTCCGGTTTGAGGGTCGCCTTGTTGAAGTCAAACAGTACGTCCGAGCTCAGGGTGAATTGCTTCTCGACCATGACGGGCTCCGGGGCCGGTGTAGGCGCCGGGGCTGCTACCACAGGGGCGACCTGGCCGAAGCGATAAACCACGGCGACGGCCAGCAGACCATTGTCCATGCGCAAACCCGTATCTTCGCGGTCGCCGTATGGCGAGCTGTATTGGTATTCGAGGCGGGCGGCCCAATCCAGATTAAAGGCGTATTCTGCGCCGAGTGCCCCGACGAAGTTGAATCGCCCGTCGTTATCCAGCTTGTCACTGCTGGCCCAACCATATCCGCCGCCAAGGCGACCGTATAGGTCCAGATTCTCTGCCACCGGGAAGCCGAGTTTGAGGGTCAGCTGAGCCAGCTGAGCCTCTACTTTATCGTTGAAGGCCGCGCCGCTACGGGTACCGCTGTACTTGTAGTTGCCCAGGTAGTCGTAACCCAGCTCGATCCCCAGATTCTGGTTTATCTGATAACCGGCGAAAGCACCGGCACCCACTTCATCGTTGTCTTCATCGAGCAGGGTGGTGATGTTGTTTTCATCGACACCGTAGAAGTTGGACCAACCCAATTTGGCACCGCCATACCAGGTGTTGTCTTGTCCGGCTGCGTGGGCGTTGGCCGCAAGCAAGCCTGAAACCAGTAAGGTAATCAGTGATTTATTCATGTTGAGCCTCTGCAATTGCATGTTGGGTGAGGGGGGATCTGGTGTCGCCTCTCCTCTATGGGTCGGGGCTTGTAGCACAGCCACAACAGATTAACAGTAGTCCCTTTCCTCAGGTTCTCAAGCAACTGATATAAAACATATTGTGATTATTATTCCCACAGCCGGTTGGCGTGATTTGATCTCTGGGGCGGGGCAGCAATAGTTAAGCGAGGCAGGATCACACCGAGGTGGAGATGAACGGCAAATGGATATGGCTGTGCTGGTCGCTGTGGTTGGCCCCGGGTTGGGCCGTCGAAACCTTGCATGTGGTGACCGAGGATTATGCACCTTACAACTATCTGGAGGAGGCCGAGATCAAGGGGCTGGGCACAGAGGTGGTGGAGGCCATGCTGGAGGAAGCGGGGTTTGAGTACAATCTGGATATCTACCCCTGGGCGAGAGCCATTTCATTGGCTCGCAGTCGGCCCAATGTGCTTATTTACAGCATCAGTCGCTTCCCCGAGCGTGAGGCGCAATTTCAGTGGATAGGTGTGATCGCCAAGATCAACTTTCATGTGTTTGCCCTGGCCAAGCGTGACGACATAAAGCCATTCAGCGAGTTGTCGCAGGCGCGAACCTGGTCCATCGGGACTGTGCGTAATGACGCGCTGGAGCAGTACCTGATGGGGCGCAACTTTTCCAACCTGCAGCGCAACAACAATAACGAGGCCAATATGTTGAAGCTGTTGATGGGGCGGATAGACCTCTGGCCCGTGTCGCAGGAGTCGGCAAATTACTATGTGCGTCAGGCGGGCTACGATCCCAGCACCCTCAAGATAGTGCACGACATCGAGGACTTTACCGGAGGAGAACTCTATGTGGCAGCGAGCCTGGAGACGGCGCCGGAGGTGATCAAGCGGCTGCAGGAGGCGCTGGCCACCATCAGGCAGAACGGCATCTATGACGGTATCGTGAAACGTTACCGTTGACCCTATAGGGGAGCGAAGGAACAAAAAGAAAGGGCCGACCATGTGTCGGCCCCTTGTCATCAGTGGGCGAGGAACTCGTACTGGTTCTCGATGAAGGTGGCGGCGCGCTCGCTCAGGGCGGCGTGCACGACAGTGGTCGGGTGGACCTGATCCCAGAACATCTTGCCCTCACAGTTGAGGGGGCTGGCGCTGCGGCGGGCCATAGGACTGGCAACGGCCTGAGCCAGCAGCGGGTTGCCGGCGATGGCGAGGCGTTCCTGCGGACTGAAGGCGGAGAGCTGGCGGTCGGTGCTGGCGCTGCGGGTGGCAAACGGCTTCCACACATAGCCGCCGTCGTAGCAGGGGTTCTCGACGTCGCTCAGGCCGAAATTCTGCGGATCACGCAGCATCTCGGCAAATTGCTTGTCGATCTCGAACAGCTTTACCATGCCGGTGGGGGCCAGCTGGCGTGCCAGGTTCAGCAGCAGCTGGTTGTGATAGGCGGAGACATGGCTGACCGCCTCGACCACCTTCTGACTGCGGGCTGACGGGTTCTGGCCCAGATCCGGCAGGTTGAACAGCAGTATCTGCTTGGCACCGTTCAGTACCATGCGGTTGGCCGCATCGCTGATGGCATCGCGAACCCGCTTGGCATCCTGCTCCGTATTCCAGCCATAGGCCAGATAGTCATTGGCACCGACCCAGAGGATCACCAGATCGTCCGGCTTGAAGCTGTCTTTCTGCAAGAACTGGGTGACCTCGTAGTCCAGGTTGTTGATGACCTGATACTTGGGATTCCAGGAGATCTTGTTGTAAGCCACGGCAGTGGCACCGCCTTCCGCTTCGTTGGCGATGGTCAGACCCGGGAACTGTTTGGTCAGCTGCTCCAGCCAGACGGGTCCGTTGGAGAAGCGGCCCTCATAGTAGGGCGGGCTGGAGGGAAGGTAACCGCGCATCTTGCTGTACATTTTGCCGGTATCGGAGAGGCTGTCGCCGAACATCACGATCCGGGAGAAGGCGGGGCGACTGTCGGCTGCCTGAACTGTCAGCGCGATCAGCCCCAATAAACACACAAACCATTTTTTCATCTTGTTGTTCTCATTGATGTGAAGCAGGTGGTGCCTGCAGGCTTTTCCTCGATAGGGCAAGCTGGGCTGGGAACCCGTTTTGCCATTTTGCAGCGTAACCAGCCGAATTAAATTTCGCAGCAGGTGGGGTTGATTAAATCGATTACGGTCACATGCCTTTCACCCAGATGGGGAGGCTTCACGTTTGTTTCACGCACCAGGCCTCACACTCATCTCGTACCCAATCACAGGAGCATGAAATGAACAAGGCAAGCGTAATCGGTCTGTTGACCCTGATGTCCATCTCTTCTTTCACCATGGCGGCCTTCACAGGTCCGCAGGAGCAGAACAAGGTATCCGTTGCCCAGTTGAAGGATCTGGCTGATGACAGCTGGGCCACCCTGGAAGGTAACCTGGTCAAACACCTGGGCGGCGAGAACTATATGTTCCGCGATGCCAGTGGCGAAGTGGAAGTGGAAGTGGATCAGGATGTGTGGCGCGGCACCGAAGTGGGCCCGGACGATCTGATCCGTATCCGTGGTGAAGTGGATCACAGCTGGAACAAGACCGAAGTGGAAGTGGAGAGCCTGGAGAAGGTAGGCGCCACACCGCAGAGCAAGGGCGGGTTTATCGCCAAGTAAGGCACAACCGCAGCACAGGTCATATGTAAAAAGGGCGCCTCCAAAGAGGCGCCCTTCTGTTTTGACCGCTAGCCGGTGCGGGCCAGCGAGCGCTTGAACCCTTTTTCGGCCTGATTGACCTTGTAGAGGTAGCGGCGCGCTTCCGCCTTGGGATGCTGCTCTGTCAGGATCTGGTAGACCACCTCTGGCGAGAGCCGGTTGATCTTGCCGGGCGCTGCCTTGCGATCGCTGGAGAAGGTATTCAGCACCCCGCCTGCGCCACCGTTGTAGGCCGATATGACCGCATAGCGACGTGAGAGCGGGTCCTGGATATCCGCCAGATAGACGGTCTGCAACAGATGCAGGTAGGCGGTTCCCACGTCTATGTTGTAGGCCGGATTGAACAGATCATCCCGGGTTGGCTGGCCATTCTTGCCCTTGACCCTTACATAGACATCCCGTCCTGCGGTGGCCGGGATCACCTGCATCAGGCCGTAGGCGTTGGCGTGGCTGACCGCATAGGGGTTGAAACTGCTCTCTGTCTTGATCACCGCATAGATCAGGCTCTCTGCCACCCCGTACTTGCGGGACGCTTGACGAATGATGCTGGCGTACTTGTAACCCCGCTTGTCTTCATGGTTGGCCACCATGGGAATATCGACGAAGAAGATGGTACGGATCCCTAGAGTGCGTTTTTTCATCGCCGTACTGATCAGGTAGTCGGCGTAACGCTCGGCGCGCCAGTCGAATCGGATCGGCTGCCCCTGGTTGTCCAGCACCTGACCATAGAGGAAGGGCTCGCCACCGGGCAGGATTTCCCGATCGGAGTACAGATCCACCTCAGCCGGATCGTCCGGGGTCAGCAGTGTCTCTATGATGGCGCGGCGCAGGTGAGCCTGGGGGTCGAGTCCAGAGACCGTCTCCACCATGATGTGGCCGCTGGAGAAGTCGATGTGGGCACGGCTCTTGTACTGATCCGTGTATTTGACATAGTCAAATTTGCCCGCAAACAGCGCTTCACGCCCCCATATCTCGTTCACGTTATGGGAGAGCGCGCTGATCATGTGTTCGAAACCGCGAATGTCCTTGCCGTTGACCAGGGTGTCATCCTCGCTCCCGCTGGGCTTGGGGGAAGATGAGCAGGCAGAGAGAAACAGCAGGGTGCAAAGCAGCCAAAAAATTCGGCCCATAGGATCCTCAAACAGGGCGGCGAAGCCGCCCGTCATTCATTGGCTGTGAGCTAAGAGATGCATAACCGTCGCTGGCTCACAGGTACAACTCATTGGCTGGGAGGGGTATAACCATCGATGGCCACTTCACCCGCTTCAAACAGGTAGCTCACCATCTCTTTTTCCAGCAGCTGACGATGCTCCAGGTTCATCATGTTCAGCTTCTTCTCGTTGATCAGCATCACCTGTTTCTTCTGCCATTCGGTCCAGGCTTCCTTGCTGATGTTGTCAAAAATCCGCTTGCCGAGTTCACCGGGGTAGAGTTGGAAATCCAGGCCCGGGCCCTCTTTTTTCAGGCGTTGGCAAAATACAGTACGGCTCATGTTGACCTCTATGGTTGTAAGTCCGGGTAGGCAAGCAGGCGGGCCGTGGCGGCTGCCAGTCCCACTTCTGCAGGATGGCGTAAGTTATACCAGAGTCGGTTATCCGCTTCCATGAGCTGGGGGGCCGGTGGTGCATCCATTTCAATCAGAAAAGGCTGAATATCGAGATGGAAGTGGCTGAATGTATGCCTAAATCCGCTCAGCTCCCGATAATCGTGGCCGCTCAGTCCGAGCCGCTGCAAGAGTTCGTCGATTTCGGCTGGTGACTCCACCTGCGGGAAGCAGTAGAGCCCGCCCCAGATCCCCTGCGGCGGCCGCTTCTCCAGTAGCAGCTCGTCGCCGTGACGAATGAGCAGCATGATGCCGGTGCGGGCCGGAATGCTCTTCTTCGGCTTTGAGTTGGGGTAGGCAGTGGGCTTGCCCTGCGACAGCCCCTGGCAATCGGCCTGCACCGGGCAGCGGTCACAGGCGGGCTTGCTGCGGGTGCAGACGGTGGCGCCCATATCCATCATGGCCTGGTTGTAGTGGGCCACGCCGAGTTTTGGGGTGAGGCGGATGGCGAGCTCCCACAGATCGTTCTCCACCTGTTTCTGGCCGGGCCAGCCCGGCAGCGCCAGCCAGCGGGTGAGTACCCGCTTCACGTTGCCATCCAGAATGGCGTGGGGCTGCCCAAGGGACAGGGAGAGCACGGCACCTGCGGTGGAGCGGCCAATGCCGGGCAGGGCCATCACCTCTTCCAGCCGCTCAGGAAACAGGCCGTCATGCAGATCGCGGATCTGCTGTGCCGCTTTGTGCAGGTTGCGGGCGCGGGCGTAATAGCCGAGCCCGGTCCAGTGGTGCAGCACCTCGTCGATGGGGGCGTCGGCCAGGGCCTGCACGTCAGGGAAGCGGGCCATGAAGCGCTGGTAATAGGGGATCACGGTGGCGACCTGGGTCTGCTGCAGCATGATCTCGGAGACCCAGACCCGATAGGGGGTCTTGTCCTGCTGCCAGGGCAGTGTCTTGCGGCCATGGACCTGATACCAGTCGAGGATCCGGGTGGCGAAGGTCGTGTTGTCTGAGTTGTTCACATTATGCTCATGTTATTGATTAAAAAGGGGAGCTCTCGGGCTCCCTCTTGAAATTGACATCAGGTCAGCGGGGCTGCCCCGGTTTTTGGATAACGATTGGATCAGCCGCGCCAATCCTGCAGTGCCTTGAGGCTGGCGTTCTGACCCGCCACCTGCAATATGATGTAGTCCTGTGCTATGGCGATCAGGGTCACCCCGGAGGCGACCTCGCTCCCCTCGCGAAACTCACGTCCGTTCAGCATCACGGCCCGTTTGGCCGGATTGGAAGAGAAGACGTGGGAGCCGTAGGAGAGGGCGGGGATCCGTTGCTTCAGCTCCAGCGGCAGGGCGCTGATCGGCATGGCCTGCGCCTCGGGTTGGGCCTGCGGTACAGCCTCTTCCATCAGCGGCGTGTTGTTGAGGGCATTCATGATGCGCTCGGCCAGCCCCTGACTGCTGTTGGCAGCCGGCGTTTTGTTCTCGGGCACCGCTCTGGGACGGACCACGGGTTCAGGCAGCGGCGGGGGCAGCGGGCGTGTGATCATGGGCCTGGGCTCGATGCGCACGAAGGGGGGGGTGACCACCTCTTTCACTTCGATTGTCTTCTCGATGGGGCGGTTGTTGAGCAGGTGCCAGCCATAGTTGGCGCCAGCGCCCATCAGCAACGCAAGCGGGGCCAGCAGCCACCAGATCCAGCGCCGGTTCTGTTCCTCTTCCTGGGTGACGGGCAACCCCATCGCCGGAATATGCGAGGTGAACTGGGGCTGATCGGCCCGGCGCAGCGCCTTGAGCAGGGTAGACATCAGGAAGCCTCCTCGGACAGTGTGACCATGGACTCGTCGTCCATGGCATCCAGTTTGGCCGGCGTGCCGGTGCGCTTGGACTCATCTTCCAGTCTGGGCATGGGTTCACCGGCCATCACGTTGAGGCGCAGCAGGGTATTGCTGCCGGCGATGCCGTCCGGATTGAGCCCTTGCTCGCGCTGGAACTGCTGCAACTTGCTCTTGAGCTCGGTATCGAAGCGCCGCACCTTGCGATCCGGTTGCTGCAGGGCGCGGCTGAGAGCATTGTCCAGCCACTGTACCTGGGTCGCGCCGGCATTGTTGCCGATCAGGGCAACGCCACCCTTGGGCATGCGCCACAGCAGGGTATAGCTGCCGCCCCAGAAATCGGACAGCCATTGCCTGTCTACCTGCCAGCTCTGGTTGCCGATGAGCAGGTTGGCTTTGTCCGGCCCCAGGCTCACCAGAGTCGCGTAGTAGATGCCGCCGGTTTCGTCGGTCAGGCTGATGAGGGCCGGGTGTTGCAGGGCCTGCAGCTCCGCCAGCGAGGCGTCGCCCTCCTGGCAGCGCAAGCCGGCGCGCGGTGCGTTGTCGCAGGTCGCCTCCTCCAGCTCGGTCTGGTAGCCCCACACCTTGTAGAGATTCTGCATGGCGCTATCCGGCTCCAGTGCCTGATTGATGGCGCGGGTCAGCTGCTCCTGCTGCTCAGGGGTGTCGTCTACCTTGACCGGCACCTCTACCTTGATCACGGGGCGCTCGGGGAAGAAGCCGAAGAACTGCCAGCCCCACCAGCCGGTGGCGACCAGCAAGGCCCCCGCCAGAGCGACCATGAGGCCGGACTGCCAGGTGCCCTCGTCGCGAATGCCGCTCACCTCATAGGCCGCCAGGCTGATGTCGCCGTGAACTATCTTGTGGCTGCCACGGGCGAAGGCGGCGATCAGGGCGCGATCGCAGATAAGGTTGATGAGGCGGGGAATGCCGCCGGAGAGGCGGTGCAGGGTCTGAGTCGCCTTGGGAGTAAAGATGGGCTGAACACAGCCTGCGACCTGCAGCCGGAAGCGCACGTAGGCATCCACGTCCTGATGCGAAAGGGGCAACAGGTGGTAACGGGCCGTGATGCGCTGGGCCAGTTGGCGCAGCAGGGGCTGGCGCAGCATCTGTTGCAGCTCGGGCTGGCCGATGAGCACCACTTGCAGCAGCTTCTTCTCGTCGGTTTCCAGATTGGTGAGCAGACGCAGCTGCTCAAGCACACCGGGCAGCAGATGCTGGGCTTCATCCACCAGCACAACGCTGCGCTTGCCTGCCGCCAGGTTGACCAGCAGGTGATCGCGAATGAGATCGAACAGCAGCTTGAGGCCGGCGTCCTTGTCGTATGGCAGCTGGAACTCGTCGCAGATGGCCGCCAGCAGGTCGCGCTCGGTCAGGGATGGATTGAGGATGTAGGCGATCTCGGTCTCGGCCGGCAACTGCTGCAACAGGCAGCGGGAGACGGTGGTTTTACCTGTTCCCACTTCCCCGGTCAGCAGCACGAAGCCGCCGCCATCCTGCAACCCGTAGTTGAGATGGGCCAAGGCTTCCCCGTGACGTTCACTCATATAGAGATATTTGGGGTTGGGCGAGATGGAGAACGGGGGCTCCGACAGACCGAAGAACTGTGTGTACATAAGGATCCATTCCATTGTTATGGGCGGCAGGTTAAAGCCTCCCCACTGGGATGTCAAAGACCCGGATGCCATAAGGGGGGCTGGCGCCTGCCTTGCTCCACTTCGGCATTTTTGATCGGGGCCAAGGGACCGAAAGTGCCGCCATTGTGTGAGCCGGGAGGTCAGTGCATCTGCTGGCGAAAGCTGTAGTTTGCAGCACGGCAGGGTTATCGCCGGCGAGGCGGGGAGCAGGCATAGTCTCTGTTGGCTAAACCGGTATAATCGGGGCAGGTTTATCAAAGGAGACGCAGATTGCAGACTTATCTGGTTGGGGGCGCAGTGCGGGATCGCCTGTTGGGATTGCCGCAAGGGGATCGAGATCACCTGGTGGTGGGGGCGACCGTAGAGCAGATGCTGGCGCTGGGGTTCACTCAGGTTGGCAGGGATTTCCCCGTGTTTCTCCATCCCAAGACCCAGCAGGAGTACGCGCTTGCCCGCACCGAGCGCAAGCAGGGCCGCGGTTACACAGGGTTTGTCTGCCACGCATCCCCCGAGGTGACGCTGGAGCAGGATCTGCTGCGCCGGGATCTCACCATCAATGCCATCGCCGAGGATGAAGAGGGCCGGCTGCACGACCCCTACGGCGGTATCCAGGATCTGGAACAGCGTATGCTGCGTCACGTCTCCCCGGCCTTTGCCGAGGATCCGCTGCGCATCCTGCGGGTCGCCCGCTTCGCCGCACGCTTTCACGCCCAGGGCTTCGTGGTGGCCCCCGAGACGCTGGCGCTGATGCGCGAGATGACCAACGCCGGTGAGCTGGCCCACCTGACCCCGGAGCGGGTCTGGAAGGAGCTGGAAAAGGTGCTGCTGGGGCAGACCCCTCAGGTCTTCTTCGAGGTGCTGCGCGAATGTGGCGCCCTCAAGGCGCTGTTCCCCGAGCTGGACGCCCTGTTCGGTGTGCCGGCGCCCGCCAAGTGGCATCCGGAGATAGACACTGGTATCCATACGCTTATGGTGCTGGCGCAGGCGTGTCGCCTCTCACCTGAGCTGGCGGTGCGCTTCGCCGCCCTGTGCCATGACTTTGGCAAGGGACTGACTCCGCCTGCATTCTGGCCGAGTCATCATGGGCATGGCCAGAAGGGACTGCCGCTCATCCGCGACTTTTGCGAGCGCTTTCGGGTGCCGAACGACTGCCGCGATCTGGCGTTGCTGGTGAGTGATCTGCACACCCATATCCACATCGCCTTCGAACTCAAGCCCGCGACCCTGCTCAAGGTGTTCGACAAGGCGGATGCCTGGCGCAGACCCGAGCGTTTCGCCCAGCTGCTGGACGCCTGCCGCGCCGACTTCCACGGTCGTACCGGCTTCGAGGAGCGGGTCTATGCCGAGCCCGACTATGTGGCACAGGCGCTCGGCGCGGCCCAGGCCATGCCCGTGAAGGAGATAGTGGCAGCCGGTTTCAAGGGGGAGGCCATTCGTGAGCAGCTCGCCAAGCGCCGGCTCGATGCCATCAGTCGGGTGCGCGACGAGTGGACTTTTATCGACGAGGAGTAGCCTGTGTCCCGTCCTGAATATGGTTTACACCTTTCCCCCACATAAACGGAGAGCCCGATGGGACAAGGTGTGAAACGGACACAGCGCGATTACTCGCTGACTTTTAAACTGGCACTGGTCGAGCAGATTGA
>NZ_JAACFW010000021.1:0-85341 GCF_029237245.1 Aeromonas sp. 5HA1 | reverse complement strand
GTTTGTGCTGCCGGCACGAAGGGAACGAAGCTACCCCCGCTGCGTGAAGCCAAGGCCACAGAAATACAGTGTAAAAAAAGCCAATAAAAACAATGCCAGTCAGGCTTAACTGACTGGCATTAGCCCATCGGGCGGTCTTTTCGTTGCTGGCGTTGGCTGGCGCGGGTTATTCGTGTTCAAACATCAGGAACAGATAAACCACGAACAGCACCAGGTGGGTAGCGCCGTGCAGCACATTGGTGCGGCCGCTGCTGAAGGTGACCTTGCATACCATAAGCGTGGTGACGAGCAGCACCATGTCGGCGGCGGAGAGGCCGAGGCGCACCTCCTGGCCCAGCATGGCGCCGATGAACAGCACGGCCGGTACTGTCAGGGCTATGGTGGCCAGCACAGAGCCGAAATAGAGGTTCATGGCCCGTTGCAACTGGTTGTTGAAGGCTGCCTTGATGGCACCGACTGCCTCGGGGGCCAGTACGATACAGGCCACGATAAAGCCACCCAGCGCAGGAGGCGCCGCCATGATCTTCACGCCGAAGTTGATGGGCACGGCCAGGGTCTTGGCCAGCAGGATCACCACCACCAGGTAGGCGAGCAGCAGTATGGTGTGATAGACGTTGCTGCGCAGCGGGCCATGATGCTCCTCGTAATCCTCGTGGTCGCTGTCGACGAAGAAGTGGCTGTGGCTGCGGGTCTGGATCAGCAGGAAGATACCGTAGAGCAGGATGGAGATGATGATCAGCATCCAGGACATGGGGCTCGACATGCTGCCAATGGTGCCACCCCGGGTGAAGTTGGGCAGCACCAGACAGAGCAGGGCCAGCGGTATGATGGCGACCAGATAGGATTTGACCCCATCCAGATTGAAGCTCTGGGTGTGGTAGCGCCAGCCGCCAAACAGCAGGGTGAAGCCCACCAGGCCATTGGTGACCAGCATCACCACTGCAAACATGGTATCGCGGGCCATCACGGGATTGGGGTCGCCTGTGAGCATGACGGAAGAGATCATCACCACTTCCAGCGAGATGACGGAGAGCGTCAGGATAAGGGTACCGAAGGGTTCACCCAGCTTGATGGCGAGGGCATCCGAGTGGCGCACCACAGAGAAGATGGCCCAGGTGACGATGGCAAGCAGCGCCGCCGAGACAGGCAGATAAATCCCGAGCGGAGTCGCCTCTGTCAGCAGCTCGCTCCCTGTGGTCTTGAAGAACAGCAGGGTCAGCAGGCCAACGGGCAGGGCAATCTCTTGCCGGATAAATGACTTCATAGGCAATGGTTCTCATCTCGGGGCGGCATGAGCCGACGGGGTATGGAGGCAATGATGCAAGGTCACGGCAGGTGACGACCCCGACAATGATAAAGGCTGTTGTCCGGATCGGGAAAAATCATTTTGTTACAAACCAAGTAGTGATGGGCTTGTCTGACACCCGTGGTCAGCCGATGGTCGGGATATAGATAGCTAATCTGACCGTATGCTGCGTAGCATGGACTATGCCGATCGCATTCATGCTCTTGTGGATCTGGCGGCATTCCGACCAAGGACTCCCATGTCTGTTGTGCGTCTGCGCTATCACACCATAGAGTTTGGCGAACTCGACATCCACTTGCGCACCCTGCGCGACAACCAGCAATTCTCCGATGACGAGGGGGAGGCGGAGGCGCTCGGCATCTCTTCAGCCTTCTGGCCGCTATTCGGTATCGTTTGGGATTCCGGCAATGTGCTGGCCCATCTGATGGTGGAGTACAAGATAGTTGGCTTGCGGATCCTGGAGGTGGGCTGCGGCATCGCCTTGGCGAGTCTGGTGCTCAACCACAGGCTGGCCGACATCACGGCCACTGATTATCACCCGGAGGCGGGCGCCTTTCTGGCGGAAAATGTGCTGCTCAACAAAGGCAGCCTTATCCCCTTTATTCGCACCGGTTGGGCAGATGCCACCACGGCGCTGGGTCGCTTCGATCTCATCATCGGCAGCGACCTGCTCTATGAGCGTGGTCAGGTCGAGACCCTGGCCGCCTTTATCGAACAACACGCCAAGCCCCATTGCGAGGTGATCCTGGTGGACCCGGGTCGTGGCCTGCATGCCCGCTTCAGCAAGCGGATGGTGACCCTGGGCTATCAGCACAGTCAGCACAAGCCACTGGATGTGAGCTATCTGAGCCAGCCATTTCGTGGCCAGATACTGCAATACCGGCGCTAGTCATCGGCAGTATGGGCTGCCGTCGCGCCAGGCTTCCCTATCCGGTAGTGGTTTCTTTATCGACCCGGTGGGCGGTCAAGGCCGCGGCGGCATAAGCCTGAGGGCGGGATTTGTCGCAAGGGGGAAGGGTTTGATACACGGATGGGATGCAAATGGGAGGCGTTGTTCTGGTGCATTAGCTGTATCAATTTGATCCGCAGGGAGTGCCGTGGCAATGATAAATTATAACTCAATGATAAATATGGATTTTATAAAATACGCTGATGAAGATTCAATCGCTTACCTGTCATAAGTGACAATTGTCCAGCTTATCTGAAATGGCTAGAGTAGCCGTGCGGTTTGACTCACCGTGTGTTCAATACTCCTGTATCTGTTTTTTTGTCAGTAGCACAGAGTGTTAGTTTTGATATGAGTGTTTCTTTCGGTCCCCTTAGTGGGACCATTTTTCTGCCTGAAATTCCCTGATCCTGTCGCCCATCTTCCGTTTCCTGCCCCTGTGGTCATTTTTCACGGCCGACTCGCCGTCAGGCTTGGTGTTCCTGTGTCCATTTGGTTATGCTCGCCCGCTTAATTCCAGAAGCGGGATCTTCGTCCATAGGCGCGCTTCGGCGTTGGCTGATACGATGAAGCCACATGGATGTTGTCGGGCATACGGAAGGCATATGAAACTGACTACTCAGCTTGTCTCGTTTATTACCCTGTGCGTGATCGCCTCCATGGCCATGGTGCTGCTCGGTGGTGTGTTCAGCTTTCGTGAGCTGGGGATGGAGCTGCAGCAAAAGAAGGTCAACTCTCTGGTCGAGGTGATCGACAAGCAGCTGGAGGTGGCCGATGACCATCAGGAACTCACTCGCTGGTTGCCGACCCTGCTGCGTTCGGCTCACGTGGTGGAGCTGGAGATCCGTCAGGGCAAGCAGCGGATTTACTGGTTTCGCGACGTGCAGCAGCAGACCGACGAGAGTCTGTTGATCCCCTACAGTCAGCCCATCTCTCATCAGGCAGGCATGCAAGCCGACTTCAAGCTGGAGCGACCGTTCAAGGAGTTCGAATACTCCATGAAGGCCATGTCCGGCATCTCTCTCGGTATTTTCATCGTCATCTTCGGGCTCTGGTACTCCATTCGCTGGTTGCGGCTGCAACTGCGAGGCGCCGAGCTGCTGGCCGAAAGGGCCCAGCTTATTCTCGACAATAAGCTCACCAAGCTGGCCCACGATCCGGCGGAGGAGTGGCCCGTCTCCGCCAGTCAGGCCCTGGATCATCTGCTGGCCGAGCTGGCGGATGCCCGCAAGGAGCGCAGCCGCTTCGACAACTTCATCCGCAGCAACGCCTTCGTCGACAAGATGACCGGCATAGGCAACCGCCTGTTCTTCGACAACCGACTGGAGAGCGCCATCATGGAGGCGAGCGTGATGAGCGGCGGCGTGCTGCTGATCGAGCTCGCCGGTCTGGAGGACCTGGATCCCGAGCTGAGCGGGCGCCAGAGCCAGGATCTGCTGATGGAGGCGAGCGCCTCCATCGCCGCCTTCGTGCGCAAGCACAGCGGCGCCCTGCAGGCCCGCTATGCCGGTCAGGTGTTCGCCGTGCTGCTGCCCAACATGTCCGAGAGCGAAATGGTGGATGGCGCGGGTCAGCTGCACAAGAGCCTGCAGCGACTGCACTGGCCCGCGGCGGTCAATGTCGAGACCGCCGTCTACCTGGGCGCCGTCTGCTATCAGGCGCAGGATTCCCTGCTCAAGGTGCAGGAAGAGGCCGAGCTGGCGCTCAAGAGCGCGCGGCTGCAGGGTCATACCGGCTGGTTCCTCTACGAGAAGCAGCTGGATGAGGAGCAGAGCAGCAAGGGCACGGTACGCTGGCGCACCCTGATAGGGCGCCGCATCGAGGAGCATGGCATCGATTTTTACGTTCAACCGGTGCAGCAGGAGCGGGATCAGGTGGTGTTGCAGCAGGACTTGCTGATCCGCATTTACGACGAGCAGGGGCGGGCGTTGCAGGCCGGTGTCTTCATGCCGATGGCCGAGAAGGCGGGGCTGCTATTGCCGCTGGATCGGCTGGTGGCGGAGCAGACCCTGCGGCTGCTGCGTCAGCGCTCAGAGCAGAGCTGCCCCATCAGCCTGACCCTCTGCGCCCAGAGCCTGCTGCACCGGGAGTTCCAGCGCTGGCTCTTCTTCGATCTGTTCCAGCTGCCGCGCAGCACCAACGAGCGGCTTATCCTGCAATTGTCAGAAGCCCAGGTGACTCGCCACTATGAGGCACTCAAGCGGCCGCTGCGCGCCCTGCGGATGCTGGGCTGCCAGCTGGCCATCGATCACGCCGGTCAGGATGTGGTGAGTACCCAATACATCAAGGAGTTCGAGATCAACTTCCTCAAGCTCCACCCCAGTCTGGTGCGGGAGATCCACACCCGACAGGTCAACCAGATGGCGGTGCGCAGCCTGGTGGGAGGCTGCGCCAACACCCGTACCCGGGTGATCGCCGTCGGGGTGGAGAGTGGCGACGAGTGGAAGATGTTGCGCCACCTCGGTGTTCATGCCGGTCAGGGACCCTGGTTCGCCGAGCCGGAGCGGCTGGTGATGGAACCGGCCGGCGCCTGATGGTGTGGCCGCAGGGCTGCCCTCAGATCCGGCCCTGCTCCTTCAAACCCGCCAGTCCCTGCATGCCACCCGTGTGGATAAAGACTATCTTGCTGCCACGGGGGATGCGCCCGGCGGCCAGCTCGCGAAACAGGCCCCACATTGCCTTGCCGCTGTAGATGGGTTCCAGCGGCAGGCCTGTCTCGGCGCTGAAATCCTGCACCCACTGCCACAGGGCCGGGCTGAATTTGGCATAGCCACCATCATGGTGATCCAGCGCTATCTGCCAGCCGGGCGTGCTGGCAGCGGCGGGATGGAGGCGACACACCTCGTCAGCGATAAAACCGCCCCCCTTCAGTACCGCGATGGCGAGTATCTGTTCCCGATCCCGTTTGCCGGCGATCAGGCCAGCCAGGGTGCCGCCGCTGGCGCAGGGCAGCACCCAGAGATCCGGCGAGAAGGGCACCTCGTCGACCAGCTCGGCCACCCCGGGAATGGCGAGCGGGCTGCTGCCTCCTTCCGGCACTATCAGGGTATCGGACGCCGCAAACTGGGCCAGCCAGTCGGGGTCCTGACGCCGCCGGTAACTCTGGCGGTCGACAAAAATGAGATCCATGCCCCAGCCTTTTGCTGCGCTCAGGGTGGAGTTGCTGACGGCCTCTGCTTCACCACGTATGATGCCGGTAGTTCTCAGGCCAGATTGACTCCCAGCTGCCGCCAGCGCATGAATGTGGTTGGAATAGGCACCGCCAAACGAGAGCAGGTGCTGCATGCCCTGTTCCCGGGCATGTTGCAGCTGGTACTTGAGTTTGCGCCACTTGTTGCCCGAGATGGTCGGGTGGATCAGGTCATCTCGTTTGCACCAGAGCTGGACGTCGTATTGCCGCAGCAGAGGGTGGGAGATGGCTTCCAGTGGCGAGGGCAGCCGGGCCGGTTGCAGGGTAAACGCCTGCGGGCGGGTCGAACTGGGTAACAATGAGTAATCCGTCATTTATCTGGAGGCTAATGCCCTGTTTATGCTAAGGTTTAATGCGTTTTATGCAGCCAGGTGCGGGTTTCAATGAAACAACTTTTCAGACGTTCAACCCCAAGCCGTCAGGTGGGGCTCCTGCTTGCCAGCGACCGGATCATGCTGGCCTCGCTGGGCAACCCCCCTGTCTTCGCCACCCGCGCCATCAACGGCCCGCAAGAGTGGCCGCTTGCCATGAGCGAGCTGTTCAGCCGCCATGGCCTCGCCAAGTCTAAAGTGCGGGTCGCCCTCGCCGCCACTCTTTATCAGCAAGTCCAGATCGACAAGCCCGCCGTGCCCGAGGCAGAAATGGCGGGCGCTCTGCCCTGGGCCATCAAGGATTATGTCAACGAGCCCGTGTTGCAGCTCGCCATGGATTACGTGGACTTGCCCACTCCGCCTGCTGGCAGGCCGCGGATCAACGTGATCTGCGTGCCCAAGGCGCGGGTGCAGCAACTGGCGGATGCGGTCAACAGCATAGCGAGTCTGGATGCCATCGTCAGCGACGAGTTGGCCATGACGGCGCTTTATGAGGCCGACAACACAGTACGCATGTTGCTGTGGCAACCCAGGGGGCAGGATCTGCAACTGCTGGTATTCCATCAGGGCGGGCTCTGTTTCTCCCGCCAGCTGCGTGGTTTCACCGCCCTCACAGGCGAGCATGAGCCGGACAGCATGCTGCTCGATTCGCTGGCGCTGGAGATCCAGCGCTCCCTCGATTATCTGGCCGGCCAGCTCAAGCTGCCGGAGCTTGGCCAGATGCAGCTCGCCATCGCCTCCTCCTTCATCGGCACCCTTGTGCGCCACATGGAGCAGACCTTCGGTTTTGCCGTCTCCGCCATGGCCAACAAGGCTGTGTTGGCCGGTGTCGAGTACCTGTCGGCCTACGCCGCAGCCATCGGGGAGCCTGCCTGATGAAACGTCAGATAAACCTCTATGGTGCAGAATTTCGCCCCAAACGCCAGTGGGCCAGCCTCAATCAGATGGCGCTGGTGTGGGGGGGCTGCGTGATCCTGTTGCTCTGCATGGCAGCCTTTTACGGCTGGCAGCAGCAAGAGGTCAGCCGTGAACTGGCACAGGTGCGCGCGGCGCTGGAGGTCAAACGTGGGGAGGCCCAGCGGCTGGATGCCGCGCTGACTCGCCATCAGGCCAACACACTGCTGCAACAGCAGCTGGCCAACAAGCAGGAAGAGTTGACTGCCAAGCAGGGGCTGATGCGTCAGCTGGGCAGCCTGGCGTTGCAAAAGTCCCAGGGCTACGCCGGCCTGATGGCCGATCTCTCCCGCATTCGGGACAAACAGCTCTCCTTGCAGCGGATCGAGATCGCCGAGGGGCGCATCAATATCTCCGGCTTCGCCGGTCGCAGCCAGGATGTGCCCGCCTGGGTAAACCGTTTCAAGCAGACACCGTCGCTGGCGGGCAAGCAGTTTGGTGAATTGACCCTGAGCCGTGACAAGGAGGGCCGCCTGGCCTTCCAGCTCAGCGGTATCGAGCGGGAGAAGCCCTGATGAGCCTGAAAGCACAATGGCAGGCGTGGGCAGACAAGATTGCCACCCTCAGCCAGCGCGAGCGGATATTGATACTGTTGACCGGGCTGGTGCTGGTCTGTGCCGGTGGCATTTATGGCTGGCTGGATGATGCCACCCTGCGCCTTGAGCAGGAGCGCGCGGCCTTGACCTCGGCCCAGCGGGATCTGGAGATCATGGATCTCGAGAATCTGGGCAAGCAGGCGCGTCTGGCGCGGGATCCCGATCAGAATGTACGGGAGCAGCTGGCGCGGGTTGAGGGTGAGCTAGGCAAGCTGGATGCCGAACTCAAGGCCCAGACGGTGGATCTGATCCCGGCCCACGAGATGCCGGAGGTACTGGAGGTCTTGCTGTCACGCTCCACCAATCTGCACATGCTGGCGCTGACCTCCCTCGCCCCTGAGCCGCTGATGGCGGGGGATCAGGGCATCAACCTGTTCAAGCACGGTATTCGTCTCAAACTGGAAGGCGGTTATTTCGATGTGTATCAGTACCTGAAAGCGCTGGAGGCGCTGCCTCGTCACTTCTACTGGAAGCAGTTTGACTATCGGGTGGAAGCATACCCCAAGGCGGTGGTGGAGATGGAAATCTACACCCTGAGCACCAGCAAGGAGTTTATTCGTGGTTAGATGGCTGACGCTATTGTGTTGCCTGCTGGGCTCAGTGGCCCAGGCCGAGGTGCTGCAGGATCCCACCGAACCGCTCGAGGGAGTCAACAGCCAGGCGGGGGCGGTAGAGAGCCAGAGCGCCGGTTTGCCCAAGTTGCAGAGCGTGGTGCTGGGCAACGGCCCGGCGCTGGCGGTGCTCAACGGAAAAAGTTACCGGATAGGCCAGCAGGTCGAGGGATATCGACTGGTGGCCATCAGTGCAGATGCCGTTGTGCTGGAGAAGGGGGGCAAGCGCCAGTCGCTGACCCTGTTTGCCAGCAAGGTCCGTATCTGAACGGGCCCTGCCCGGGATGGGCGGGGCAAGGTTTGTCGAGTTTAATTGCAAGTCAGGGTGCACTCATTACATGAAAAAAAATCATCTCTGCCTGATCTCCGTAGCCGTTCTGGCTGCAGGCTGTACCAGCTACCGGCACCCCGAACCCGTGCAGGCCAAGGACGCACTGAAACACGCCATGACCGAGCAGAACAAGGTCGGCGCCCTGGCGACCGTACCCAAGTCGGTACAAAGCGAACTGCTGCAGATGAATCGGCCGCCCCAGGCCATCAGCATGCCGGAACAGCGGCTGCGCATCGCCGCCCACGATGTGGAGGCGGTGGAGTTTTTCGGCTCCCTGTTCAAGGGCTCCCGTTATAGCGTGGCCGTGCATCCAGGGGTGGGCGGGCTGGTTTCCGTCGAGCTCAAGGACGTGACCCTGCCCGAGGTGCTGGCCGTGGTGGGTGACATGTACGGCTTCGACGTGCAGCGCAAGGGTAACGTGTTCCACGTCTATCCGGCGGGCCTGCGCACCGAGACCATACCGGTGAACTATCTGATGATGTCCCGCCGGGGTCTGTCCCGCACCTCTGTCAGTACCGGCGGTGTGACGGCCAACGACAACAACAGCAATAACAGCAGTGTCGACAATGCCAACGGCAACAGCAGTGGCAGCAACAACTCGTCCAACGGCAGTTCCGGCTCGAACAGCAGCAATGGCACCCGTATCGAGACAGACACCAACAGCGACTACTGGACCGATCTGCGCGGCTCGCTGGAGATGCTGATCGGCAGCGGCGATGGCCGCGCCGTCATCACCAGCCCGCAGGCGGGTCTGGTCACCATCCGTGCCTATCCCAAAGAGCTCAAGGCGGTGCGTGAATTCCTCAGCCAGTCCGAGACTCACCTCAAGCGTCAGGTGGTGCTGGAGGCGCGGATCCTGGAGGTCGCCCTCAACGAGGGGTACGAACAGGGGGTGGACTGGAGCGGTCTCTCCGCCAGCTGGGATGGCAACAAGGGCATTACCGGTGGTGGCTCTCTCTCGCTGACCCAGTTGCCCACGACTCCCAATCAGATCTTCACCGCACTGGGTGGCGGGGCCGGTTTCAAGATCTCCGACGGCAACTTCAACGTGGCGGTCAATCTGCTCAAGACCCAGGGGGATGTGAATACTCTCTCCAGCCCCAGGGTGACGGCGACCAACAACCAGAAGGCGGTGATCAAGGTGGGGACGGACGAGTACTTCGTCACCAAGGCCTCGACCACCATCACCAGCAACTCGTCTGGGGTGTCGGATAGAACACCGAACGTTGAGCTGACACCTTTCTTCTCCGGGATTTCGCTGGACGTGACGCCGCAGATCGACGAAGAGGGCAAGGTGCTGCTGCATATCCATCCTTCCGTTATCGATACGGAAGAGCAGAACAAGGTGATCGACATGGGCACCTCCGGTGGCCGGCTGGAACTGCCGCTCGCCAAGAGCTCGATCCGCGAGTCCGATACAGTGGTACAGGCCAACAACGGTGACATCATCGTCATTGGTGGCCTGATGAAGACCGACAAGCAGGAGATCGTCAGCAAGGTGCCCTTGCTGGGGGACATTCCCTGGATTGGCGAAGCCTTCACCAACCGCCGTGAGAGCACCAAGAAGGTGGAACTGGTGATCCTGCTCAAGCCAACCGTGGTGGAGAAAGACACCTGGCAGAACGAGCTGAAACGCAGCGCCGATCTGCTGGACAAGTGGTATCCGCCCAAGGGCTAAGCCATGAAGCAGCGCGCGGTCAGCCTTACTCCATGTGCCCTCCTGCCCTGCGTCACCGCAGGCTTCTTGCTCGGGATGGCAGGTAACAACCCATGTACCTGAACCACTTCGGCTTGCAGGAGGCGCCGTTCGGCCTCACCCCCAACACGGGTTTTTACTATGGCTTGCCGCCCCACGAAGAGGCGTTGCAGGTGCTGAACTGGGCGCTGGCACAGGGGGAGGGCTTCATCAAGGTGACCGGCGAGGTAGGTACCGGCAAGACACTGCTCTGTCGCAAGCTGCTGAGCGAGCTGGGGTCTGAGGCTCACCCCGTGCGTCTGGCCTGGTTGCCCAACCCGCACCTCACGCCGGCCGAGCTGCGCACAGCCCTGGCGCTGGAGCTGGGATTGTCGGTGCGGGAGGGTGCCGAGCTGGATCTCACGGATCGTATTCATCGCCACCTTATCAGCCTGCATCAGCAGGGCAGTCGAGTGGTGGTACTGATCGACGAGGCGCAGGCCCTGCCGGACGAGACCCTGGAGGCGATCCGGCTGTTCGGCAACCTGGAAACGGAGTCGAACAAGCTGCTGCAAATCGTGCTGTTCGGTCAGCCCGAGCTGGATGTCCGGCTGGCAAAGCCTCATTTGCGCCAGTTGCGTCAGCGGATCGGCTTCTCCTACTGCCTGCGTCCCCTGCGCTTTGACGAGACCCGTGCCTATCTGGAGCACAGATTGCAGATCTCCGGCTATCGCGGTGCGCCGCTGTTTGCCGGTCGTGCCATGCGCCTGCTGTGGCGGGCGTCGCGCGGGATCCCCAGGCTTATCAACATACTGGCGCAGAAGTGCCTGATGCTGGCCTATGGCCAGGGGGCGCGCCAGATCGACAGCCGTCTGGTGCGGCTCGCCATTCGTGATACCGACGATGCCAGCCGCTTTGCGCCGTTGCGCTGGTGGCCCCTGTTACTGTTGCTGGGGTGTGCCCTGGCTTATGGAGTCTGGCCATGAGCGTGATCAACCAGATGCTCAAGGATCTGGAGCAGCGCCAGCAGGGCGGCGAGGGGGCCGTCTATGTGCCGCCCGTGCGGCAACAGGGCTGGTGGATGCTGGTGCTGACCCTGATCTGCGGCCTGGCCCTCGGCATTCTGGGCTGGCGGACCTGGATTTACTGGCAGCAGAGTCTGGTCCAGGCCAGCGAGCCAGGGCCTGATGCCGTTGCCCGCGCCGTGCCCGCCACGCCGACCTATGTAGAGCAGGAGCCGGTGGATCTGGTGGTGGCTTTGCCCACCCCTGGCTCCGGGCCCGAGACCCGCTCTCGGCCTGCAGTCGAACCCGGGCTGGCGCAAAAGCAGGATGAGATCGCCTATGAAGAGGCTCCGCCAAGCGATGAAGAGCTGCAACCTGAGCTCTACGCCGAGCTGGAAGCGGAACAAGAGGCGGTCGCCCCGCCGCCGCGCAAGCCGGGGGTGCTGAAGATAGAGACGGTGAACCTCTCCGAGGCCGAACTGGCCACCCTGGCCGAGCGCAAGGCCACTACCGCCATGGCCAGAGGGCAACTGCGCGACGCCCAGGACAACTACTATCAGGTGCTGGTTCACGACCCCCACAATCAGGGCGCCCGCGAACAGCTGGCGGGTCTGCTCTACGGCGAGGGGCGGTTGAGTGAGGCTGGCCAGTTGCTGGAAGAGGGGATACGGCTCGATCCGGCGCAGGCGGATTTCCGTCTGCTGCTGGCACGGCTTGCCATCAGCGGCGGCGATCAGCTCAAGGCTCTTGGCTGGCTGACTGGTTATCAACCTGACTTGGCCAGCAATCTGGATTATTACGCCACCTGGGCCGGGTTGACCCAGGAGCTGGGCCGCAACGCCGAGGCGGCAGAGATCTATGTGAAATTGCTGCGTCAGCAGCCGGATCAGGGGCGCTGGTGGCTCGGGCTAGGTGTGGCCGAAGATGGCCAGGGCCACAGCCTGCGGGCGCTCGATGCCTATCGCAATGCCCAGTTGCATGGCAACCTCGGCGAGGCGTCGACCCGCTGGATTGAACAGCGAATTGCCCAGCTCGCTCCCTGACGGGCGGGACGGTTAACTTTTTTGGAGTTTGCATGGCACAACCCAGACTGAAAATGCGCCTCGGCGACCTGCTGGTACAAGAGCAGATCATCTCGGATGATCAACTGCAGCTCGCCCTGCAGCAGCAGCGTCAGACCGGCCGCAAGCTGGGCACCACACTGATCGATCTCGGCTTCATCAGCGAGGTGCAATTGCTGCAGTTCCTCGCCCGCCAGCTGGACGTGCCCTTCTTCGATCTCAACAACCTCACCATAGACGCCTCTGCGGTGCCGCTTCTGCCCGAGGTTCAGGCGCGCCGTTATCGCGCCCTGGCGGTCAATCTCACCGACAACCGGGTGACTGTGGCCATGTCGGATCCGGCGGATCTGAGTGCCCTCGACGCCATCGCGGCCTTGCTCAGCCCCAGGGAAATGGTGCTGGCGGTGGCGCGGGAAGGTCAGCTGCTGGAGTATTTCGATCGCCTCTATCGCCGTACCCGCGAGATAGAGAGCTTTGCCGAACAGCTGCACGAGGAGTATCAGGACTCCGGCTTCGAGCTGGGTTCCAGCAACCTGGGCGCCGGCGACGAGGGGGAGGCGACGGTGGCCAAGCTGCTGCGTTCCCTGTTCGAGGATGCGGTGCAGGTGGGGGCGTCCGATATCCATATCGAGCCGGATGAGAAGGTGCTGCGCATTCGCCAGCGGATCGACGGCATACTGCACGAGAATATTCTCAACGAGGTGCGTATTGCCCAGGCGCTGGTGCTGCGCCTCAAGCTGGTGGCCGGGCTCGACATCTCCGAGAAGCGGCTGCCCCAGGATGGCCGCTTCAACATGAAGGTGCGCGGCCGGGACGTGGATGTGCGTATGTCCACCATGCCGGTGCAGTACGGTGAATCCGTGGTGATGCGGCTGCTGGATCAATCCTCCGGCATATTGTCCCTGAGCGAAACCGGCATGCCGCCGGAGATCCTGACCCGCTTCCGTCGCCAGCTCAAGCGCCCCCACGGCATGATACTGGTGACAGGCCCGACCGGGAGCGGCAAGACCACTACCCTCTACGGCGCTCTGTCTGAACTCAATCAGGCCAGCAACAAGATCATCACGGTGGAAGATCCGGTGGAATACCGCTTGCCCAGGGTCAATCAGGTGCAGGTCAATCCCAAGATAGGCCTCACCTTCTCCCATGTGCTGCGCTCCACCCTGCGTCAGGACCCGGACATCTTGCTGGTGGGGGAGATGCGGGACAACGAGACGGTGGAGATAGGCCTGCGTGGCGCCATCACGGGCCATCTGGTGCTAACCACACTGCACACCAACGATGCGGTCACCAGCGCCCTGCGTCTCATCGACATGGGCGCGCCTGGCTATCTGGTGGCGAGCGCGCTGCGTGCCGTCATCGCCCAGCGGCTGGTGCGGCGGGTGTGCGAGCACTGCGTCGAGGAGAAGGCGCCTGACGAGGGGCAGGCGACCTGGCTGAGGGTGCTTTCCGGCGAGGCGCCGGGTCAACATGTCTACCACAAGGGGCGTGGCTGCCAGAGCTGCAACTTCACCGGCTACTCTGGCCGGATCGGGGTCTACGAGCTGCTGGAGCTGGATCAACCCATGATGGATGCCCTGCGCCGCAACGATGCGGAAGGCTTTGCCAAGGCGGCGCGTCAGCATGAGCACTACCGGCCGCTGGCCCTGACAGCGCTCGATTATGCCCGCCGGGGGATCACGTCGGTGGACGAGGTGCTGCGGTTGGCAGAGGACCTGGGGTAAGTGATGACCAACTTCATCGGCAATGAGCAACCCGGACGGCAGCGCCCTGCCACTCGGCTTGTGCGGGGCGCGGCATGAATACCTTCGCCTACAAGGGTCGCGACAGTCAGGGCAATGCCGTCAATGGCGTGGTCGATGCTGCCAACGAGATGGCTGCCGCCGAGCAGCTGATGCGCCGTGGCGTTATGCCCACCGAACTCAAACCCGGCAAGGCGAAATCCGCGGCCATCGACTGGTCTTTGCTGCTGGAAGGTGGCGTCAAGCTGGACGAGCTGGTGGTATTCAGCCGCCAGATGTACGCCTTGACCCGGGCAGGTATTCCCATTCTGCGTGCCATCGCAGGCCTGGAAGAGACCGCCCACAGCAAGCCGCTCAAGCGGGCGCTGCATGCGCTGGGAGAGGATCTCGGCAACGGTCGGCCCCTGTCCAGCTCTATGCAGGCGCACCCCAGGGTGTTCAGCAGCCTGTTCGTCGCCATCATTCACGTGGGCGAGAACACGGGTCAGCTGGAAGAGGCCTTCCTGCAACTGGCCAACTATTTCGAGCTGGAGCTGGAGACCCGCAAGCGGATCAAGACCGCCATGCGCTATCCCAGCTTCGTGATGATTGCCATCGGCATCGCCATGGTGATCCTCAACATCATGGTGATCCCCGTCTTCGCCGGCATGTTTGCCAAGTTCGGGGTCGAGCTGCCGCTGGCCACCCGCATTCTGCTCGCTACCTCCCACTTTTTCGTCAACTACTGGTGGCTGCTGCTCGGCATTCTGCTGGCCATGGTGTTTGGCTGGCGGCGCTGGGTCGCCACAGTCAAGGGCAAGCTGACCTGGCACAGATGGCAACTCAAATTGCCCATCGTCGGCACCATCATAGAGCGCTCCCTGCTGGCCCGTTTTGCGCGCAGCTTTTCCATGATGCTCAAGGCAGGTGTGCCGCTCAATACCGCACTGACCCTGGTGGCCGATGCGGTGGACAACGCTTATATGGCGGGTCAGATCCGCGACATGCGGGCCGGTATCGAGCGGGGCGAGAGCCTGCTGCGCACCGCCGGCAGCAGCGGTCTGTTTACTCCCCTGGTGATGCAGATGATAGCGGTGGGGGAAGAGACGGGTCAGGTCGATGATCTGTTGCACGAGGCGGCGGAGTATTACGAGCGAGAGGTGGATTATGACCTCAAGAGCCTGACCGCCCGCATCGAGCCCATCCTGATCGGGATCGTGGCCGTCATGGTACTGGTGCTGGCACTGGGTATCTTTACGCCCATGTGGGACATGATGAGCGCCGTACGCGGCAAGTGATGATCTTTACTCCTCCTGATGGGGGAATGATGAGTGCCGTACGCGGCAAATAAGCAGGTATCTTTACCCTCCCGATAGTGGGACATGATGAGTGCGGTGCGCGGCAAGTGATGATCTTTACTCCTCCTGGTGGGGGAATGATGAGCGCCGTACGCGGAAAATAAGCAGACTCTTTATTTCAACGTAGGGGCCTGATGCTGAGTGGGTGGTCAACAGGGTGCGGGAGAGGTGCGGTTGAACAGACAGTCACAACAGGATGATCGCTGGCTGGGAGGGTATCGACGGATGGCCGTGCTGATCTTGCTGCTGATCATGGTGGCGACCCTGGCCCAGAGCTATCGTAGCCACAGGGCCGAGGCGCTGGCCCTCAGCCTGACCCTGCTGGGGGAGCAGTTTGCCGAGCGGGTACAAAGGTTGCACGGTCTCTGGCTGGATCAGCGCCGTCCCGCCGTCCTGCATGCAGATGGGGTGGCCTGGCAATTCGATGCCAGGGGCTGGCCTCTGGGTGTTGATGCGCTGCTGGCCCCTTCGGAAAATTGCCGCCAGCTCTGGTCGTCGATCATTGGCACACAGAGCCAGGCCCTGCCGCCGTTGCAGGCCATGGCGAGCCGAGATGGCACGGGATGCGAGTTCGGGTGGGAAGATAATTGGCTGATTTATCAATTTTATGATGGCAGAGTGACACTAAAGCCTTGAATGAGGCCGATAGTGTGGTTCAGTTAAATGATTTTTTTATATCTGCATGAAATAATGCGGGTTATTACGGAGGGACCATGGCAACAAATCGAATGGCACCAAGACATCCCGCGTCGATGATGACGAGTCGGGCTGCCGGTTTCTCGTTGATCGAGCTGGTGATCGTCATCGTTATCTTGGGGATACTGGCGGTGACCGCCCTGCCTCGCTTCCTCGATGTGACCGATGAAGCCAAGAAGGCCAGCGTGGAAGGGGTCTCTGGCGGTTTCGCCACTGCGGTTTCGCTGGTACGGGCCCAGTGGGAGGCAGAAGGACGTCCCAAGGAAGACGGTCAGAACACTGTGCTGTATGACGGCTCTCGTTTCTATCTGACGACCCCGACCGAGACGCAGGTCAGCAATGGTGAGCTCTCGCCTGGCTATCCCATGGATACATCGGCAGGGGGTGGCATAGATGTTGATCCGGCCAACCTGACAGCCCAGCGCTGTCTCAAGATTTGGGAGGGATTATTACAGAACCCACCCAAGGCTACCGCCAGCTTCAACGAGGTGAGCGGTAGCGGCAATGACCTGAAATACTATGTCAGTGTGACCAATAACGGCCTGGACTCGGTCTGCCGCTACTATCTGGTCAATAGTTTGAGTAAGGGTAGTGATGGCAAGTATCAGGATCCGCAAGGTAGTACTGATGCATTCATGAGTTTCAGTTACCGTCCGGCTTCCGGTCAGGTGACCACCAATATCAATTGACAGAGGATAGTAAAATGAAAAAACAGGCGGGTTTTACCCTGATCGAACTGGTCATAGTGATCATCATTCTGGGCATTCTGGCAGTGACCGCTGCGCCCAAGTTCCTGAATTTGCAGGATGATGCACGTAAGGCTGCTGCGGATGGCGTGAAAGCATCACTGCAAAGTGCTGCTCAGATGATATATAGCAAGGCTGCCATAGTTGGAATTGAGAGTACTTCTGGAGCAGTCTCTGTAGCGGGAGCGACCATCAACACCCTGTTTGGTTATCCGGTGACTGCTGATGCGGCTAAGACTGTTGCGTTGGATGGTTGGGCGGAAGTATCTGGCTCTGCGGGGACGTTCAAACCGAGTAATGAGCCAAACAGCAAGTGTGCTGTGACCTATGCCAATTCTATTACTACAGCGGGTGGTGTTCCCTCCATTGCCGTCAGCGCTGACTGTGGTAAGTAATGGCTAAAAAGGCGAGGCTTCGGCCTCGCTTTCTCTTTCCCCTTGTGAGAATCCCAATGCCTGCAGCCAAGGGCTTTACCCTGATTGAATTGGTCATTGTGATCCTGCTGCTCGGGATTCTGGCCGCCTTTGCCGTGCCCAAGTGGCTGGGCAAAGGCGGCGTTGAAACTCAAACCGTACGCGACGAATTGCTGGCCCGGCTGCGGCTGGTGCAGACCGTCAATATGCACGAACCGGCCAATCGTTGTACCTCACTGCGGGTTGACGCGGGCCAGTTTGGCCACAGCACGCTCTCCCCTTGTGGCGATCCTGCGGCCATATCGAGCTGGAACGCTAATCAGCTCACCCGTGGTCGTCCGGTGACTCTGTCTGCCGGGATCACCCTCTCCTCGAACAAGGGCACGCCTCCTTTTGTGATCCGCTTTGATCAGATGGGCCGCCCGCTCGGTAGCTGCGCCGGTGGCTGCGAGCTGCAAGTCACCAATGGCCGCGAGAGTGGCCGTATCAAAATTGAGTCAGAGGGATTTATCCATGAGATCCCCTGATGGCGGTTTTACCCTGATTGAGCTGATTGTCGGCATAGTGCTGTTGGCGGTGGCGCTAACCGGCATTCTGGGGCTCTTGATCAATCAGGCGCCCCAGGCGGTGGATCCGGTGCAGCAGGTGCGTGCCGCCCAGCTGGCCCAGCGTCTGGCCGGCGAAATGCTGCAAAAATCGTTCGATGAGCAGTCTGATCATAACGGTGGCCGCTATCGCTGTGGTGAGACGGTCACGGGCGTCACGATTCCTGCCTGTTCGAGTAGCTATGGCCCCGATGGCGAGCCAGCGCCTTATGCCTACAACGATGTGGATGACTTCGATACCGCGGGCAACTGGGTGGATGCCAATCGGTTTACCCAGACTGCGGCGGGGATCAGCGGCGAGGAGTATCGCAACTACCAGGTGAAAATTGCGGTGAGCGGGGTCGTTTTTAATGCTGATGGTAGCTTCGATAGTTGTAGCGATCACTGTTCGATGGGCAAACGCATCGATCTGCAGATCAAGTTGCCTGACGAGAGTCGGCTCGACTTCTCCTTCTATCGGGGGAACTACTGATGGGTCGGCTTTGCGATCGTATCCGAGTGTCCGATCTTGCTTCCGATGTCCGATTACGCCGGCCGGCGAATCGAACCTGCGCCAGACGTGGGCGTGCCCGCGGTTTTACCCTGGTCGAGCTGGTGATGGTGATCCTGCTGCTGGGCATAATGGCGACCTTTACCAGCCAGTTTATCGGCATTGGCAGCCAGATCTATGGGGATGCCAGCAGTCGCGAGCAGCTGATGAGCGATGCCCGCTTCGCCATGGAGCGACTCAACCGCGAAGTTCGCGATGCAGTGCCCGGCTCGGAGCGGATCGAAACGACAGATGGGGTCTGGGTCGATTCGGGCGCCTGCCTGCGGTTCTGGCCCATCAGCACCTCCAGCCGCTATCTGGTGCTAAACCGCGCCATATCGGGGAGCACGGCCACCCTTGAGCTGGTGATGGCGACCCCGGCCTCTGCTGCCAATCCACTGGATGTGGATGCCACCGCCGTCAAAAAAGATGATCAGCTGATCGTATTCCCTGTGCCGGACAAAAATGCCGGTTCGCTGACCGCTGGCTGCGATTATGGCCGCTGCGTAGCCAAGGTCACTGATGTGCTGACTCCCGTCTCCGGGGCGCAAACCATTCGCTATACCAGCGCCGAGAGCCTGGCGGGCCTCTCGCCCGGCAGCCGAGTCTACTTTGCCAACCAGCAGGTACGTTACTGTGTGGAAGGGAGCACGCTCACCCGTACCACAGCTCCCATTGGTGCATCTTTGCCTGCGCAGGGCGTGTTGATGGCAGATTCCCTTCGTATTGGCGCTTTCTATCGGGAAACCTCTGCGTTTAACGCTGAAGGGGAGTTTGGCATGCGCTTTGTGTTCGAGCGCAAAGGGGAGTCAGTCACCTTCAACCACAAGATAGAGGTGCTCAATGTGCCCTGATACACACGCGCTTGGACGCATGCGTGGCAGTGCCCTGATGATTGCCTTGTTTGTCATTGTGGTGATGGCGCTGCTGGCGGCTGCCATGGGCCGCTTTCTGGTGGACAGCAGCGAGAAAAATACGGTAGAGGTGCGCAGTGTACGCGCCTTGCTGGCGGCACAGAGCGGACTGGAAATAGCCTTGTATCAACTGTTCCCCAATAGACCGACACCGCCATCACCGCTTGATCGCTGCGAGTGGGTACTCTCATCACTTGTGTTTAATGGCAATTCTGGACTGGCTGGCTGCGAGGCAAGGATCAGTTGCGTGCAACTGCCCGTGACCTATAACGGAGAGGTGACCAATGGCTACCGCCTGCTCAGTGTCGGCTCCTGTGGCTCGACCGACCTCGGCAGTGCCAACCCCGACTTTGCCGTGAGCAGGACAGTGACGGCCGAAGCCTATGATGGAGGTAACCTCTGATGCGCCGCTTCTGGTTAGCCATATCTATTTTGTGCTGTGGTTCTGCAAATGCATTTCAGGCTATAGATACATCCGTCTATTTTCCCGCTGTCGTTCAAGGACACAGAGGTGATACCAATTGGTCCTGTAATACTCTCGGCAACCCCCCGCTGAACCAATACAATCAGGCAAAAATATCGGGAACTGGTGGTGCTTCGCTGAGATTTTGCAGTTCAAATCAGGGCTCTGGCATGCCCACGGATGGTTGTGATAATGCCAATGGTTCTCGTCGTTTATGTACCGTCAACAACTCAACCATTCGGGGCTTGCCGATCACTGTCGGCAGTGGCAATAGTTTTCAGACCAGTAGCGGGGCACATGGTGGGATCGGTTTTTGCTCTGCCGGGCAAGCACTGACACTCGGAAGCGCCAGCCAAAATCAGTTTTCTGCTATCTCGTTGTATGACGCCTGTACCTTGAGTTTTGCTCAGAACCAAACTGACTACCGTATCCAGAGTCTCTCTGTGGGCGGCGGCGCCACAGTCGTATTCACAACCGGCGATTACTGGATTGATTCACTGTTGCTGAATCAGGGGGCCCGGATTGAGGTCCAGGGGGATGTTCGAATCTTTGTCCGTCAGTCAGCCCAGCTGAACAGTGCTCGTATCAATGAGTCAGGTCTCGGCTCCTTGCTGTTGTTCGGGTACAACGATATAGAACTCAATGGCGATACCTTGATGGATGGCTATCTCTACTCACATCAGGCCGTGAGCATGAATGGTTCTTCCACTATCAATGGCCGGATGACAAGCCGTTCTTTGTCCATGACCACCAGCTCTGCTATCAACGATCAGGCTTTTACTCCGCCCCTGACCTGTTTCAGCGATACGTTCAGCTCATCCCCGCTGAGTGATGACTGGGTCGTTGCCCGCAGCAGCGGCAACTTTACGCCTTCCATCGTTGGCCAGCGTTTACGCCTGACCCAGGCGGTTGGTAATCAGTCCACCTCTACGACTTATCAGCGCCTGTTCCCCGCCGCCAGCAACCTGGTCACCATCGAATTCAACCACTATGCCTATAACGGCAGCGGTGCTGATGGCATCGCCGTTGTGTTGTCGGATGCCAAGGTGACTCCTCAGCCGGGAGCCTTTGGCGGGCCGCTAGGGTATGGTTTCAAGCCCGGTATCTCAGGCTTTGCAGGTGGTTGGCTCGGGATTGGCATTGATGAGTTCGGTAATTTTTCGGGTGAGGGTGGCGTTGCCAACGTGGGGCAGCGGCGTCAGTCTGTGGTGGTGCGGGGCTCAGGGGTTGGCACCAGTGGTTACAACTATCTGAGAGGCACTTGCAGTAACGGCACCACCAGTATCAATGGCAACTGCCTCAATCCGAGGGTGGACAACAACGGTAGCGCCAACCACGGTTACCGGCTGACAGTGGATTCTCGGGTTGTGGGTCAGTCCATGGTCAAGGTCGAACGCAATACCGGCTCTGGTTATGTCACGCTGATCGACAGTTTCAATGCCATGGCTCAGGCCGGTCAGGCAGCTGTGCCAGAGGATTTCTTGTTGTCGTTGACCGGCTCCACAGGGGGCTCCACCAATATTCACGAAATCGACAACGTACAGATCTGTGCCCTGCGATCCAGCCCGGTCGGCGTACAGATCGACCATTTCCAACTCGAACACTCCGGTCAGGCGCTGACGTGCAATCCGGAGACGGTCACTATCAAGGCCTGTGCCGATGCGGCTTGTAGCGCCCTGATTACCGACCCTGTTACGGCGACCCTGAGTCTGACGCCGACGTCCAGCAGCAATGGCTGGATCGGCGGCAATACGGTGACCTTCAGTGGCGGCTCCACCACGGTCCAGCTTCGCAATAACACCGCCTCGGCGGTCACTATCGGAGTATCAGGCTCGACCCCGACCACCAAACCATTCAGTACTACCTTGTGCAAGTCAGGTAATGGCACCCCCAGCGTGGCCGCCTGCACCCTGAGTTTTGCCGATAGCGGCTTTTTCTTCGACGTGCCGGATACCTATTCCAACCAGCCGCAGACGGTGACCATCAAGGCGGTCAAGAAGAGTGACGTGACCAAACAGTGTGTGCCCGGGTTTGCCAGCCAGACCAAGAGCATCAAGTTCTGGGGCAGCTATATCTCTCCGGCCAGCAATCCTTACAACAGCAATATGAGCGTTAACAATAGTGTGCTCGGTACTAGTCAGGGGACTGCTGTCTCCGTGTCCCTGGCGTTTGATGCACAGGGGCAGTCGACCATGACGGTCAAGTATCCGGATGCAGGCAAGGTGCAACTTGATGCCCGTTATGATGGCACGGGCAACGAGGCGGGTCTGGTGATGCTCGGCTCAGACCAGTTCGTGGCGCGTCCTGTCGGCTTGTGCATTACACCCCCGCAAGGGGTCTGCGCGGTAGGTGATAGCAGCTGCCCAGTGTTCAAAAAAGCGGGGGAGACGTTCCAGGTAGATATCAAGGCGATGGCCTGGGAGTCGGCCAATGATGGGGATATCTGCGCGGGGAATCAGACAACCCCCAATTTTGTGCTGAACGGCATTGGCTTGGGCAGCACCCTGGTGGCGCCAAGCCCAGGTACCAATGCGACAGTGGGTACCACCACCTATAACCATGTGGCTGCGACCGACAGTCTCAACAGTGTCAACCAGACGGTGAGCGAGGTGGGGGTATTCAGGATGACGGCGACACCGCTCGCCAGCAACTACTTCGGATATACCATCCCTTCTGCTCAGAGCCAGCCGGTGGGCCGTTTTATCCCCGCTGATTTTGAGCTGGTCAGTGGCGACATAGTGCCTGCCTGTAGGGTCTTCTCCTACATGGGCCAGCCATTCGGGGTGACGCTGGATATCATTGCCCGCAATGTGGCGGGGGGACAGACCCGTAATTACACCGGCGACTTTGCCAAGGGCAATGCTTATATCACCACCGCCAATAGCAAGAATGGTACTTCTCTATCCAGCCGCTTGCGCAGCCTGCAACCTCTGCCCTGGCTAAATGGGCAGGCGGCGTTCAGCGGCAGCAGCGAGTTTGTGCGCCTCTCCGATACCCAGCCGGATGGCCCCTTCAAGGCACTGCTGTTTGGCCTCTATATGCAGGATAACGATGGCGAACGCACCCTGATGGCCAGCCCCGATTTCAATGAGGTGGTGACTGGCGATTGCAGCGGAAGTAACTGCAATGCTCGCCTTATCGATGCGACACCCATGAAAGCCTATTTTGGCCGCTTGCTGGCGGGCACTGGGGCTGGGCTCGCAGCAGCGCCGCTGGCCATTCCACTGCAAATGCAATATTACGAATCAGGCGACTGGCTGCTCAACGAGGAAGATCAATGCACTCTGCTCTCCCTCGCCGGTGATGGGATCAACTTCATCAATCCGAGTCACACCTTTGATGCGGCCATCCGAGACCTGAATTTGGGAGCAAATCGCAAGATCAGGCTTGGGTTGGGTAGCACGCCTCCAGGGGGGATATCGGCAGTCGCCAAAGATGGCGAGATCCTGTTCCACTTTGCCAAGCCGGATATCTCGGTACGCATTCCCTACAAGGTCGACTTGTCAAAACAGCCGGCTCAACCGCTCTGGTTATCTGACCCCGTTAGCCTGCAGGGTGAGGCCATTTTTGGCTCCAGCAGAGGTAATGACAGAATTATTTATCGGCGGGAAGTGATGCAGTAGCGGAGGCGGTGCGGCGGATCTTCGGGATCTTCCCCCCTATTTTCTTGTTTATTAGCGTTCGTCGGCCTGTGCGAGTGAGTGATGACTCGCATTTTTGTCGCGACTGATTGATTGGCGACAGTTTGAGCGCTTGCCCATTGGGGTAGGCATTGGTAAAGTTAGCCGGTTTTCTGCACCTCCAAATTCTTAGGATTTCCCGTAGCCATGTTCAAAAAGCTCAGAGGCGTCTTTTCCAACGATCTGTCGATCGACTTGGGAACTGCCAACACCCTGATCTACGTAAAAGATCAAGGGATCGTCCTTAACGAACCCTCAGTTGTCGCCATTCGCCAAGAGCGCGGGAACGCCAAATCGGTCGCTGCCGTCGGTCATGCCGCCAAGCAGATGCTGGGTCGTACCCCAGGCAACATCTCCGCTATCCGTCCGATGAAAGACGGCGTCATTGCCGACTTCTACGTGACCGAGAAGATGTTGCAGCACTTTATCAAGCAGGTTCACGACAACAACTATTTCCGCCCCAGCCCCCGTGTGCTGGTGTGCGTGCCGTGTGGCTCTACCCAGGTAGAACGCCGCGCCATCAAGGAATCCGCACTGGGCGCTGGCGCCCGTGAGGTTTACCTGATCGACGAACCCATGGCTGCCGCCATCGGCGCCGGCTTGCCGGTCTCCGAAGCGACCGGTTCCATGGTGGTCGATATCGGTGGCGGCACCACTGAAGTGGCCATCATCTCCCTGAACGGCGTGGTTTACTCCCAGTCTGTCCGTATCGGTGGCGACAAATTTGACGAAGCCATCATCAGCTACGTCCGTCGCAACTACGGCAGCCTGATCGGGGAAGCGACCGCCGAGCGCATCAAGCACGAAATCGGCTCCGCCTATCCGGGCGAAGAGGTGCGCGAGATCGAAGTCCGTGGTCGCAACCTGGCCGAAGGTGTGCCGCGCAGCTTCACCCTCAACTCCAACGAGATCCTGGAAGCGCTGCAAGAGCCGCTGTCCGGTATCGTCTCCGCCGTTATGGTGGCGCTGGAGCAGTCTCCGCCGGAACTGGCGTCCGACATCTCCGAGCGCGGCATGGTGCTGACCGGTGGTGGCGCACTGCTGAAGGATATCGACCGTCTACTGATGGAAGAGACCGGCATACCAGTCGTGGTTGCCGAAGATCCCCTCACCTGTGTGGCCCGTGGCGGCGGCAAGGCGCTGGAGCTGATCGATATGCACGGTGGCGACCTGTTCCACTACGAATAAGACCCAAAGCCGGCCAGCGCGCCGGCTCTTTTTTGACGACCCATGAAACCCATTTTTGGTAGAGGCCCTTCGCTTCAGTTACGGTTGTTTCTCGCCGTCATCATCTCCATTGCTGCCATCGTAGCGGACTCCCGCTTCGGTGTGTTTACCCACGTCCGCGTCTACCTCAGTTCCCTTGTCAGCCCGCTGCAATACATAGCCAATGCGCCAGGTATCATGCTCGATACCATGTCGACCCAGGTGCAGACCCGGGCAGGCCTTATCGAACAGACCAAGCAGCAGGAACAGCAGCTGTTCACCCTGCGTTCGCGCCTGCTCAAGATGGATCATCTGGAGCATGAGAACCAGCGTCTGCGTGAGCTGCTCGGTTCGCCGGTGCACAAGGAGTCCCGCAAGATGGTGGCCGAGCTGCTGTCTGTGGATTCCGACCCCTTCAGCCATCAGGTGCTGATCAACAAGGGGGCGCTGGACGGTGTCTATAACGGCCAGCCGGTGATCAACGATCAGGGGGTCATAGGTCAGGTGCTGCACGTGGGTTCCACCACCAGTCGCGTCCTGCTTGTGACCGACTCCAGTCACGGCATTCCGGTGCGGGTGCTGCGCAATGACCTGCGCGCCATTGCCTCCGGCAGCGGCGAGCTGGACAAGCTGGAGCTGCGCAACCTGCCGCGCAACACAGATGTGCAGGTCGGCGATCTGCTGGTCACCTCCGGGCTCGGCGGCCGCTTCCCGGAAGGTTATCCGGTAGCGACCGTGACCCGCTCCGACTATGTGGAGGGCAAACCCTTCGCCCAGGTCGAAGCCAAGCCGCTGGTGGCGCTGGACAGATTGCGCTACCTGCTCTTGCTGTGGACCGACAAGAAACCGGATGTGCATGATGATGACGTGGCGCCAGCCGCGCCGGCAACCTCGGCAGCGGGAGCAACACCCTGATGCTAGAACCCGCCAGCGGCAGGATCTGGATCTGGATCTCGATCCTGCTGGCTCTGTGCCTGTCGATCCTGCCGCTTCCCTTTCAATTTGAACCCTTCCGTCCGGACTGGCTCGCCATGGTGCTCATCTACTGGGCGCTGGCCTTGCCGCACCGCACCAACGTCGGCTCAGCCTGGGTGGCGGGCCTGCTGCTGGATGTGCTGCTGGGCAGCACGCTCGGCGTGCGGGCCATGGCCATGGCCATCACCACCTATCTGGCGGCCTTCCAGTTTCAGAAGATCCGCAACTTCTCCCTCTGGCAACAGGCGCTGATCATCGGCTGTCTCTCGCTGGTGGGCAAGGTGACCATCTTCTGGGCCGAGCACCTGTTCAGCCGTGCCAGCCTCAATTTCGCCTACTTTTGGTCGACCCTGAGCACGATGCTAATATGGCCCTGGGTTTTTCTGGTCTTGCGCAAGGTGCGCCGTCGCTTCAATATCAAGTGAATATGAGCAAAAACAACGAACTACAACTTTACCTCAGCTCATTAAGCGAATATGAATAAGCACAGCGAACTGCAACTCTACCTCATCTCATTAAGCGAATATGAACAAGCACAACGAACTGCAACTCTATCTTGCCTCGGGCTCGCCCCGCCGCCATGAACTGCTTGCCCAGCTGGGCTACCGTTTCGAGGTACTCAGACTGGACGTGCCAGAGCGGCGTGAAGAGGGTGAAAAGGCACAGGATTATGTCTGTCGCCTCGCCCGCGACAAGGCGATGGCCGGGGTGGCAGCCGCCCCGACCATGCTGCCTGTGCTGGGTGCCGACACCATAGTGGTGCTGGGTGATCGGGTGCTCGAGAAGCCCTCCGACCTGCTCGACGCCAAAGACATGCTGGAAGCGCTCTCCGGCAAGGTGCATCAGGTGATGACGGCGGTGGCGCTGGCCACTCCGGATCGCTGCGATGTGCGACTGGTCACCACCAATGTGGCGTTTCGCAAGCTGGATGAGGCCGAGATCGAAGCCTACTGGCGCACGGGTGAGCCCTGCGACAAGGCCGGTGCCTATGCGATCCAGGGGATTGCCGGCAAGTTTGTCAGCCGGATTGAGGGGAGCTACAGCGCCGTTGTCGGTCTGCCCCTGCTGGAAACGGATCTGTTGATCAAGCATCATCTGGAACAGGTCCGATAATTTTTCGTCAGCTGTGCTCTGCTGCGTTCTCCCTTGCGCGCGTTGTACCGGATTGGCTTTATAGAATTCAAAACTGGAACAGGCAAGGTAACTTATGTCGGTAGAACTGCTGGTGAACGTCACCCCCTCCGAAACCCGTGTCGCCCTGGTCGAAAACGGTCTGCTGCAGGAAGTGCACGTAGAGCGTCAGGCCAAGCGTGGCATAGTGGGCAATATCTACAAAGGCAAGATCAGTCGGGTTCTGCCCGGCATGCAGGCGGCTTTCGTCGATATCGGCATGGACAAGGCTGCGTTCCTGCACGCTTCCGACATAGTGCCGCACACCGAGTGTGTGGCGGTGAAGGAGAAGGAGCAGTTCCAGGCCGGCAACATCGCCGAGCTGGTGCGCCAGGGCCAGGACATCATGGTGCAGGTGGTGAAAGATCCGCTGGGTACCAAGGGGGCCCGCCTCACCACCGACATTACCCTGCCATCCCGCTATCTGGTGTTCATGCCAGGCAGCGCCCACGTCGGTGTCTCCCAGCGTATCGAGTCCGAAGCGGAGCGCGAGCGCCTCAAGCGTACCGTGGCCGGTTATGTGGACGATCTGGGGGGCTACATCATCCGTACCGCCGCCGAAGGGGTGGGTGAGCAGGAGCTGGAGCAGGATGCCGCCTTCCTGAAACGCCTGTGGCGCAAGATCCTGGAGCGCAAGCACAAGTATCCTCCCTGCAAGATCCTCTACGAGGATCCCAGCCTGGCGTTTCGGGTGGTGCGCGACTTCGTCGGTGCCGAACTGGACAAGATCCGGGTCGATTCACGCCAGAGCTTCGATCAGCTCAAACGCTTCACCGAGGAGTACGTGCCCGAGCTGGCCGGCAAGCTGGAGTATTACCCGGGCGAGTCGCCGATTTTCGATCTCTACGATGTGGAGAACGAGATCCAGCGCGCGCTGGAACGCAAGGTAGAGCTCAAGTCCGGCGGCTACCTCATCATCGACCAGACCGAAGCCATGACCACTGTGGACATCAACACGGGCGCCTTTGTGGGTCATCGCAATCTGGAAGAGACCATCTTCAATACCAACGTCGAGGCGACGGCGGCCATCGCCCGCCACCTGCGCCTGCGCAACCTCGGCGGCATCATCATCATCGATTTCATCGACATGCAGTCGGAAGATCATCGTCGCCGTGTGCTGCACAGTCTGGAACAGGCGCTGGCCAAGGATCGCGCCAAGACCAACGTCAACGGTTTCTCCCAGCTTGGTCTGGTGGAGATGACCCGCAAGCGCACCCGCGAAAGCCTGGAGCACGTGCTCTGCTCCGAATGCCCCGAGTGCAAGGGGCGCGGTCGGGTCAAGACGGTGGAGTCGGTCTGTTTCGAGATCCTGCGGGAGATCATCCGGGTCAACCGCGCCTATGATGCGGATCAGTTCACCGTTTACGCCGCACCGGCCGTGATCGACTATCTGCGCGGCGAGGAGTCCCACAGTCTCGCCGAGCTGGAGGTGTTCATCGGCAAGCAGGTCAGGGTGGTGAGTGAGCCCCTCTGTGGTCAGGAGCAGTTCGACGTGGTGATGATGTAATTGGTCTATCGCTGGTTGAGTCGGGGCTGGTTGGCCCTTGGGGTCTTCTTCGTGCTGCTGGCCATTCTGGTCAGTCTGGTGCGCGTTGGTGGCCCCTTGCTCAATCAGCACAGACAGGCACTGCTCGATGCCCTGCTGGCCGGCAATCAGCTGGAGGCCAGTGTTGAACACATAGGCCTGGACTGGACCCAGCGTGGCCCGGCGCTCGAGCTGCAACAGCTGGTGATAGCGCCGGATTCGGGTCGCTTCGCCCTGCGTCTTGGCAAGGTGTGGGCTCACCTCGACTTCTGGCGCTCCCTCAATGAACTCAGGCCTGTGTTCGGCCAGCTCATACTGAGCGATGGTGACATAGCGCTGGATCTGGCCCGGTCCGCCGAGCCCGATACCGGTGGCGGCGTCGATCAGCAGCAGGCGTTGCTGCGCTTTTTTCTCACCCAGCTCTCCACTTTCGATATTCACGATACCCGCCTCAGCCTGACGACGGCGCTGGGGGAGGTGCGGGCCCTCGATATCGCCCAACTGCGCTGGCAGAACCGCGGCAAACGCCATCAGGGGGTCGGCAAGGCCTATCTCATCAACGGGGTGGGCGAGAGCACCATAGATCTCATCCTGGATGTGGATACCCCAGAGGATCGGTTCGATCGCTTGCGGGGCCAGCTCTACCTCGGCGCCAGCCAGTTCGACGTCAGCCCCATGCTGGCGCGGATCCACGCCGGTGAGCCCAAGGTCGCTGGCCAGCTCGATTTCCAGCTCTGGAGTGAATTTGCCGATGGCCAGCTGGGAGAGTCCCTGCTGGCGTTTGGCGACAACTACCTGATCTGGAAGGATGAGAAGCAGGATGTCATGCACCGTCTCGGCCTGCAGGGTGGCAAGATCCAGCTGCGCCGGGATGGTGAGGAGTGGCAGCTCGCCAGCCATGACATGACCTTCAAGCTCGATGGCAAACCCTGGTTGCGCAGCCGCTTGCAGCTCGAGCGGATCGGCTCCCGCATCCAGGGTTATGTGCCTGCCATCGACCTCGATCAGGTCGCCAACCTGAGCCAGCTGGTATCGGGTCTCTACCCCGAACTGACCGAAACCCTCAAGCGTACCCAGCCCAAGGGTCAGCTGCAGGATCTCATTTTGCAGGCCGATGCCGGCTGGCGGGGGCTCTCTCTCAGCGGCCGGCTATCCCACATCAAGGTCAGCGCCTGGCAGGATGTGCCCGGCGTGCAGGATCTCAATGGCGAATTCTGGCTGACCCCAACGGGGGGCAGTGCCCGACTGGCCCTTGCCAATGACAAGGTGGATCCGGCCCGCCACTTCAAGGAGCCGATCCCGGTGGACAGCTTCTCGGCACGGCTCGACTGGTGGCAAGTCCCGCAGGGCTGGGTGCTCTATGGTCAGGATGTGGCGCTGGACAACCCGGATTTGCGCCTCGACAGCCGCTTCAGGATGGATCTGTTCGAACATACTTTCCTCGCGCTGACAGGCCGCATCGACGTCAAGAATGCGGGCAATGCGGATCGCTACTACCCGTTGCAGGTGATGGACAAGAGCCTGGTGGATTACCTGAGCGGCGCCATCAAGGGGGGTCAGGCCAAGGGCGCCGACCTGCTCTGGTACGGCGAGTTCAAGGATTTCCCCTACAGCAAGGGCGAGGGCATCTTCCAGGTGGCGGTTCCGCTCGAGCAGGCGACTTTCCAGTTCTTCCCCGGTTGGCAACCCCTCACCGACCTGCAGATCGATCTGCTGTTCCAGAACGCCAGTCTCGACATGAACAGCCGTTCCACCCACCTTGGCAAGGCCAGCTCCGATTCGGTCCATGCCTGGATCCCGGATCTCTATCCCGGCGCCCATCTCTATGTGGATGCCAAGGTAGAAGGTGAGGGCAAGGCCATCAGCGACTACTTGCAGGACTCTCCGCTGGGGGATTCCGTCGGTCAGGCGCTGCGTGAGATAGAGATCCGCGGCCCGCTCAAGGGGTCGGTCAAGCTGGATATTCCCCTCGATGGTGAAAGCGAGGTCAAGGCGAGCGGCGATGCCCTGTTCAACAACAACAAGGTGCGGGTCGCCAGCCTGGATCTGCCGCTGGAGCAGGTACAGGGGCGCCTCGAATATGACAATGAGCAGACCCGGTTCAGCAACCTCAAGGCCAGCCTGTGGAACCAGCCGCTGACCCTGGATTATCAGGGCAAGCAGCTGCCGAACCGCTATCAGGTGGATCTCAAGTTCAAGGGGCAGTGGGACAGCCGCCGCGAGCAGCGCAAGATCCCCGCCCTCGATATCCTCAAGGGGCGCAGCAACTGGGCTGGTACCCTGGGGCTGACCCTGCCCAATGACAAACCGTTCAGCTTCCAGCTGGCGATGGACTCCAACCTGCAAGGCATGGCGCTGGATCTGCCGCTCCCCCTGACCAAGGTAGCCAACAGCCGATTGCCGCTCAAGGTGACAGTGCGCGGGCGTGACGGCAGTGCCGACATTCGCACCGTGCTGGGGGCCGATGTGGATTTGCAGAGCCGACTGGTTTATGGGGACGGGGTTCCTTACTTCAGCCGGGTCAGGGTGAACATAGGCCAGCCGGGGGCACGGGTGCTGCGTGACAAGCCCATGCTGCTCGCCATCAACCAGCAACAGGCCGATGTGGCTGGCTGGCTGGCCAGACTCAAACAGTGGGTGCCTGCGAGCAGTGAGCCGAGCGGCAGTGCCGTGGTTGGCCCTCCTTTCCTGCCGCAGGAGTGGTGGGTGGATGGCCAGCTGGCCCGCGCCGATATCGGCAGTGCCAATCTCAGGGCTGTGCACTTCACCGTAGGCCCGGTCAAGGACGCCACAGAGGTGATGATCGACAGCCCGGACGTCATGGGGGTGATCCGCCTGCCGGTGACTGACCGTCAGCCCATCGATGCCAAATTCGCTCGCATCCATTGGTCCGGCAAGAGTTCGGATCTGAGCCCAGAGCCTGATGCGCGGCAGGACAAAGCCATCATGGATGCCATTCCCTGGCTCACCTTCAGTTGCGTGGATTGCCGCTTCGGCGAACTGCCGCTCGGCGAGGTGAAGGGAGAGCTGCTCCCCGGGGCCAACAAGCTGACCCTCAAGGGGCTGGATATGCGGCTGGCGGGCAGCCAGCTGACAGGTACAGTGGATTGGCTTGCTGAGGCAGGCCGGATGCAAACCCATGCCAGAGCCAAGATCACCAGTAAAAACAGTGAATTGCTTCTAAAACGGATCGGCTATACCTCACCCATTGGCGATGCGCCTGGCAAGATGGCACTGGATCTGAGCTGGAATGATGTGCCCTACCGACTGAGCCTGCCGACCCTGGCTGGCAGCGCCAACTATCAACTGGAAGGGGGCACACTGCGGGAGGTCAATGACAAGGGTGCGCGATTGCTCTCCCTGCTCAGCCTCGACTCCCTGCTGCGCAAGTTGCGGCTCGATTTTCGCGATGTATTCGACAAGGGCTTCTACTTCGAGTCCATGTCCGCCTCGGCCAAGATCAAGCAGGGGGTGATGGATAACAAGGACTTCTACATGAAGGGGGCTGCGGGCAACCTGCGTGGTGAAGGCATCGCCGATCTGGTGCGCTGGCGGCTTGACTACGAGCTGAGTTTCTCCCCCAATCTGGGCGGCACCCTGCCGGTGGTGGCGGCCTTCTCGCTGACGCCGATCACGGGTCTTTATGTGCTGGCACTCTCCAAACTGCTGGAGCCAGTGGTGGATGTGGTGACCCGCATCGATTTTCGGGTTGAAGGGCCGCTGGACAATCCCAAGCTGATCGAGGCCGGACGAGATAGAGCCCGCATCAAGCTCAACCAGCAGCAGAAACAGGCGGTGGATACGGTGGCGCCCAAGTTGCCTGCCGCCGAAGTCACCCCCTTCCTGCTGAATTCACAACCGGGTAGCCCGCGTCAGCCCTGATGCTGGCGCCATCCCTTATTTCGACCTGCTTACGCTCAAGGAGAGAGCCATGATCCGACATATTCTGCTGATTGCCTTCAAAGCGGGCACCCAGGCTGACGATATTGCCGCTGTCAGGGCGGCTTTTCTCGGCATACCCGCCAGGGTCAATGGCGTGGTGGCGGTCGAGTGGGGGCAGAATGACAGCCCCGAGGGGCGCGCCGAAGGCTTTACCCACAGCGTCTTGATGACCTTTGCGGACGAGGCGGCCCGTCAGCGTTACCTGCCCCATCCGGATCACGAGGCCCTCAAGGCCATTTTTCGTCCCGTGCTGGACCGTATCATAGTGCTGGACTACACACTGCAAGCCAAAGACGCTGTCAGCCTCTGACGGCTTGCACCAAGGACAAGGAGCGCGTCATGTGGTTAGCCGCAATGCAGCTGGTATCAGGCCGTCACTGGCAGGATAACCGGGAGCAGATCGCCGCCGAGCTGGCGGCGCTGCCAGCCGAGCGTCCCTTGCTGGTACTGCTGCCGGAAAACTTTGCCCTGTTTGGCGAGCGGCAGGGCTATCTCGATGGCGCTGAACGGATCGGTGAGGGGCCTATCCAGCAGCAACTGGCTGCCTGGGCCAAAGAGTACGGCATCTGGCTGGTGGCTGGTGCCATGCCCACTACTATCGCAGGTTCAGACCATATCCATACCAGCTCGCTGGTGTTTGACCCGGCAGGGGAGCTCAGGGGTCATTACCACAAGATCCACCTGTTCGATGTGGACGTGGCCGACAATCAGGGACGCTATCGGGAGTCGGAGACGTTCAGTCCTGGTCAGGACTGCGTGCTGATAGACTCCCCCTTTGGTCCCCTCGGCCTCTCTATCTGTTATGATTTGCGCTTTCCTGAACTCTATCGCCAGCTGGCACGCGCCGGTGCCAGGGTGTTGCTGGTGCCTGCCGCCTTTACTGCCGTGACCGGCGAGGCGCACTGGGAGCCGCTGCTGCGGGCCCGCGCCATCGAAAATCAGTGCTATGTGGTGGCTGCCAATCAGGGGGGCACCCATGAAACCGGGCGCCATACCTGGGGCCACAGCATGGTGATCGACCCTTGGGGCAGGGTGCTGGCATGCCAGCCGTCGGGCCGCGCGACCGTGTTGGCTGCCATGGATCCCGAGCTGGGCGACGAATTGAAGCGAACCATGCCAGTGCTGCAGCACGCCCGCCTGTTGTCGGCGGGTCAGGTCTCTGACAACGAATGAACAAGGCACGCCCCGCGTGCTGACCCATGCCGCCTATGGCATGGGATCTTATTGTGAAATCCCGGATCGGGAGTGGAGAGAAAGATTGAGTCTATTGAGCCAGGTTAGTGCCTCCCTGTTGGCCCCGAACGACCTCGACGAAGGGCGGCTGCAGCAGCTGCTCGGCAGCCTGATGAGCCACCAGGTGGAGTTCGGCGATCTCTATTTCCAGCGCAGCTGGCACGAGTCCTGGATGCTGGAGGACGGTATCGTCAAGGATGGCAGCTACAACATCGACCAAGGGGTCGGGGTACGCGCCGTCAGTGGCGAGAAAACCGGCTTTGCCTACTCCGACGAGCTGAGCCTGCTGGCGCTGCAACAGTCGGTCACGGCTGCCCGCGGCATTGCCGCTGCCGGTGCTCAGGGCAAGGTGAAGGCCTGGGCTCGTACAGAGGCCAACCTGCTCTATCCGGCCATGGATCCCCTGCAGACCCTCGACAAGCACCAGAAGATTGCCTTGCTGGAGCAGATGGACAAGTTTGCCCGCAGTCTTGATCCCGTTATCAATCAGGTGATGGCCTCCATCAGCGGTGTCTATGAAGAGATACTGGTGGCAGCCACCGACGGTACGCTCGCTGCTGACATACGCCCCCTGGTTCGGCTGTCGGTGACCGTCATCGCCGAGAAAGGCGAGCGCCGCGAGCGTGGCAGCGCCGGTGGTGGTGGTCGTTGTGGTTATGACTATTTCCTGGAGCTGGACGGGCTGGAGAGCCGCGCCTTTGGCTATGTGCGCGAGGCCGTGCGTCAGGCGCTGGTCAACCTGGAGGCCATTGATGCTCCCGCTGGCACCATGCCGGTGGTACTCGGTGCCGGCTGGCCCGGCGTGCTGCTGCACGAGGCCGTGGGCCACGGCCTGGAGGGGGACTTCAACCGCAAGGGCTCGTCTGCATTTGCCGGCCGTATCGGCGAACAGGTGGCCTCCAAGCACTGCACCATAGTCGATGACGGCACACTGCCGGGTCGGCGCGGCTCCGTCTCCATCGATGACGAAGGGACGCCGGGCGGCTACAACGTCTTGATCGAGAACGGTATCCTCAAGGGTTACTTGCAGGACAAACAGAACGCCCGCCTGATGGGGGTTCCGCTCACAGGTAACGGCCGTCGCGAATCCTACGCCGCCATGCCGATGCCACGCATGACCAACACCTATATGCTGGCGGGTCAGTACGATCCGGCGGAGATCATCGCTTCGGTGAAGAAGGGTATCTATGCTCCCAACTTCGGCGGTGGTCAGGTGGATATCACTTCCGGCAAGTTTGTCTTCTCCGCCTCCGAGGCCTACCTCATCGAGGATGGCAAGATCACCACCCCCATCAAGGGCGCGACCCTGATAGGCAATGGTCCGGAAGCCATGAGTCTGGTTTCCATGGTGGGCAGTGATCTGGCACTGGATCGTGGTGTCGGCGTCTGCGGCAAAGAGGGGCAGAGCGTGCCGGTCGGTGTCGGCCAGCCCACACTCAAGCTGGATCAACTCACAGTGGGCGGCACCCAGTAAGGGGTTTAACCCACTATGTTGTCAATGACCCCGGCCATGTGCCGGGGTCATTGTTTTGGGTAGTGCAAGCCAGACAACAAAAAGCCCCGGCGACTGGCCGGGGCTGCTGGATACGGGTGACAGTGTCAGTTGACCGATATGGCTCTGGCATCGATGTAGAAGCGGGCATTGCCTTGTTGGTCGACCCTGATTTGGGCCACCAGACGATCGCTTTTTTTGTACTCCCATCGGGTTTTGATCCGGGCCAGGGCTGGGCTGGCTACACCAACTACATTCAGATATTCATGAAACAGGCTGTAGCTTCCAATTTCGGTCAGCATCTTTTCCATCATTTGCACATCTCCTGAAGTAAGTGGGCGCCTGCCTGCAAACCTAACAACTGATCTCTGAACCGAATCTGTATGAAAAACACACTAACTCATTTGTGTGTCAGTAACATGATCAAGCGCAAGATCAGTGACGATTTTCGAGGCTTTTTGACACCGTTTTCAGTCAGGGGTGGCGCGGCTCCTGTCGTTGATCAGGAGTGTCTGGCAGGGATGGCAAGGAAGGCGTGGTGTGTATCGAGTGTGCGCCGTGGAAGACAGGATCCTGTGCCACTTCCTTGATGCCGTTGATACAGAATTGCATGCCCATGCACACCAGCAGAAAACCCATGATCCGGGTCATGGCATCGATGCCGGTGGCGCCGAGGATCTTGCAGACCGGATCCGCCAGCTTCAATACGCCCCAGCTGATCAGACTCATCAGGGCAAACGCTGTGACCATGGCGCCGTAGATGGTGAGGCGGTTGTACTCGTCGGGCAGCTCGGCAATCTGGGCTGCCCCGCTGATCACCAGCGCCATGGTACCCGGCCCGCACATGCTGGGCATGGTCAGTGGCACGAAGGCGATGCTCTGGTTGATATCGACCCCGTTGGTCTGACTGGGGGCTGGGAACAGCATGCGAAAGCCGATAAAGCCGATGATGAGACCCCCTGCCAGCCGCAAGCCCGGAATGGATATCCCGAACAGATCCAGAATGGAGGAGCCGATAAAGAAGGTGATGCAGAGGGTGAAAAACAGATAGATAGCCGCCAGGTTGACCTGGCGGCGCACATGCTCCCGCGACATGCCCTTGCTCAGCCCCAATAGCAGGGTGGCCGTGGTTGGCGGGTTGACCATGGGCAGCAGCGCCAGCAAGGCGAGAAATACGACTTGAAAGAACATCTTGAGCCTCGGATAACGGAATTGGGTGACAGTCTGGAGCCAGGTATTCGCCTGGCCCTAAGGGGGGAGGCTATCCTATGTCGGCCGTACTGAACACAAGGACAATAAAAAAGCCCCGAAGATGTCCGGGGCTTTTTCGTTGGTCAGGCGGCTTGTGGCGCCGTCTGCCGCTGGTTGCGCTGTTGCAGCCACAGCAGCACACCGATGGCAAAGCCCAGTGCCGACAGGCTCACCACATAGTGGGAGGGCGCCAGTACGTCGTTCTTCATCCACAGGGTCACCAGCATGGGGGTGAGGCCGCCGAAGATGGCGTAGGCCACGTTGTAGGAGAACGACAATCCCGAGAAGCGCACTACCGCCGGGAAGGCGTTGACCATGACGTAGGGCACGGCCCCGACAATTCCGACCGCGAAGCCCGCCAGCATGTAGAGCGGCACCAGCTGCTCTGTGCCCGCTACCAGACCGTGATAGAAGGCGTAGCTGGAACCTGCCAGCAGCAATGAGCCCAGCATGAAGGTGGGGCCGCTGCCGAGGGCATCGATCAGCCTGCCATAGACGATGCAGCCCAGGGTCAGGGCCAGGATGGCCAGAGAGTTGGCAGTCAGGGCATCGGCCGGGCTGATGCCATGTACCTTCTGCAGATAGGCGGGGGTCATCAGTATCACCACCACGATACCGGCGGAGAGCAGCCAGGTCAGCAGCATGGAGATCACCACGCTGCCCTTGTGGCTGCGCAGCACCGTCTTGAGCGGCAGCTCCTCTGCCAGCGCCTTGTTGGCCTGCATTTCGGCAAAGACAGGGGTTTCATGCAGCCAGCGGCGCAGATACATGGCGACTATGCCAAAGATACCCCCCAGCAGGAAGGGAACCCGCCAGCCCCATTCACTCACCTCGGCCGGAGTCAGGTTCTTGTTGACCGCGGTGGCGATGAGGGAGCCGAGCAGTATGCCGGCAGTCAGCCCGGCGGTGAGGGTGCCACAGGCGAGCCCGACCCGGCGGGCGGGCACATGCTCCGCCACGAACACCCAGGCGCCCGGTACTTCACCACCGATGGCGGCTCCTTGCAGGATGCGCAAACCCAGCAGGGCCAGCGGTGCACCTATGCCCAGTACCGCATAGGTGGGCAAAAGGCCGATCATCAGGGTGGGCAGCGCCATCAGCAGTATGCTCAGGGTAAACATCCGCTTGCGGCCGATGAGATCGCCAAAATGGGCCATGATGATGCCGCCAAGGGGGCGAGCCAGATAGCCGGCGGCGAAGATGCCGAAGGTCTGGAACTGGCGCAGCCACTCGGGAATATCGGCCGGGAAGAACAGCTCGCCGATCACCACGGCGAAGAAGACGAAGATGATAAAGTCGTAGAATTCGAGGGCTCCGCCGAGGGCTGCCAGGCTCAGTGTCTTGTAATCCTGTCGGTTGAGGGGGCGGCTGTGGTCGTAAGCTTGCGTGACTGTCGTCATATCCTTATGTTTCCCATCGTTTTTTTAGTTATTGTTCCCCATCCTTTCAGGGGAGACGCTCATTACCGAGGGTATGCTTTTGCATCCCGGTATGTAAATCGCACAATTCGCAATACAGTCTTGCAGCTTTTTGGTGCAGCAAGACCGGCAACATCATGACGAAGAGACAGTGGGAGAAATCATGACGAAGAAAAAGGTGCTGCTCTCCTGGAGCAGTGGCAAGGACAGCGCCTGGGCACTGCACAAATTGCAGCAGGATCCGGCCATCGAGGTAGTGGGGCTGTTTACCACCCTCAATCAGGCTTTCGAGCGGGTGGCCATGCACGGAGTGCGCAAGCAGTTGCTGATGCAGCAGGCCGAGTGTGTGGGGTTGCCGCTGACTACCCTCGATCTGCCCTGGCCCTGCACCAATGAGGATTACTCCCGCATCATGACCGATTTCATCGCGAGCGTGGTGGCGCAGGGGATCCGCCACATGGCGTTTGGCGACCTCTTCCTCGAGGATGTGCGCGCCTATCGGGAGAAACAGCTGGTGGGAACGGGCATAGAGCCCTTGTTCCCGCTGTGGGGCAGCAAGACGGACGAGCTGGCTCGGCAGATGATGGCGGCGGGGCTGAGGGCCAGGATCAGCTCCCTGGACCCGAAAAAGCTGGATGCCAGCCTGGGCGGTCACGATTTCGATCCTGCCCTGCTGGCGGCCTTGCCGCAGGGGGTGGATCCGTGCGGCGAGAACGGCGAGTTTCACACCCTGGCCTATGATGGTCCCATGTTTCTGCGCCCGTTGACGATGTACGTGGGAGAGACGGTGGAGCGGGACGGCTTCATCTTCACTGACTTGTTGCCTGCGGACTCCGCCGCCTAGTCGAGGTTGGTCTCCTTGTCATCGTTGTAGCGCAGTGCAATTTCGTGAAACAGCAGGTGGATGCGGGCGAAGGCATCCGTGATGTCGGGATCGAAGTGACTGCTGCGTCCCGCCAATATGATGGGGACCACCTCCGTATGGGACATGGCCGCCTTGTAACACCGCTTGCTGATGAGGGCATCGTACACATCTGCCAGTGCCATCAGTCGGGCCGACAGGGGGATTTCATCCCCCATCAGACCGTAGGGGTAGCCGGTGCCATCCCATTTCTCGTGGTGGTAGCAGGCGATCTCCTTGGCCAGCCGCAGAAACTCGACCTCCACTCCCAGCGCTTCCTCGGCGTGGACTATGGCCTCCTTGCCAAGGATGGAGTGGTGCTTCATCTGGGTGAACTCATCCGCATCCAGCTTGCCGGGTTTGAGCAGGATCCGGTCCGGTACGCCGACCTTGCCGATATCGTGCAGGGGGGCAGACTTGAACAGCAGATCTATGGTCTTGGGGGTCAGCTCTGCACGAAAGCGAGGGTGATCGCACAGGGTTTCCGCCAATAGCTTCACATAGTGCTGGGTGCGCAGTATGTGGTTGCCGGTCTCGTTGTCCCGGGTCTCGGCCAGAGAGGCGAGGGAGTGAATGGTGATGTTCTGGATCAGCTCGTTTTCACGGGTGCGCCGTTCCACCTCCTGTTCCAGATAGGCGTTTTGGTCATGGAGCAGATCCCGTGCAGCTTTCAGCTCAAGGTGGTTTCTGACGCGGGCCAGTACGATGGCGGGAGAGATAGGCTTGTGGATATAGTCCACGGCGCCGAGTGCCAGTCCGTGCGCTTCTGCGCTCTCCTCTACCTTGGCGGTCAGGAAAATCACCGGAATATGCCATGCCTGCGGCATCTCCTGCAGTGCCTGCATCACCTGATAGCCATCCATCTGGGGCATCACCACATCGAGCAGGATCAGATCCACCCGGGTGCCTGATGACAGTATCTCCAGCGCCCGCTGGCCACTGATGGCCACCTTGACCCGATAGTGCGGGCCCAGCAGGGCGCTGAGCAGGGAGAGGTTTTCAGGGGTGTCATCGACCACCAGCAGGGTGGGTTTGGTGTCGGGATCCAGCAAGTTGAGCATAGTGGTGCCTCACTCTTGGTTGAACAGATCGGGCCTGAGGGCCCGGACTTGTTGCAGGTGTGCCAGTGCATCCGTAAAACGGAAGCGGGTCATGGCGTCTGCCATCGTCGATGCTGTTTCTCCCAGCTGTCCAGTCAGCTGTTTCTGATGTTGCTGGAACAGGGTCAGTGCCTCTGCATCATCTTCCACCAGCAGTTGGGTCAGCTGCGCCAGCAGGGGCGCTATGTTTGTTGGCTCTTGCTCCGGCAGGTCCGGGGCTGTCTGGGTGGGCAGCAGGGCCAGCACGCCATCGCTCAGTTGCTGTTGCATCTGCAGCCCCTGTTCGGCCAGCGGTAGCAGGCTGGTGGTGTCGTCTCCGCGGGAGAGCGCACTCTCCAGCTTGGCCGAGATATCTCGCAGTGGATCGGCGCCCAGAGTGGCGGCAATCCCTTTGAGGGTATGGGCTTGCCGATGGGCTTCCTCCCTGTCGTCTGTCTGCAGGGCGGTGATCAGGCTCTGCATGGGTTGGGTTCCTTGTTGGGCAAACCGTTGCAGCAGGTCCTGATACCACTCCCAGTTGTGTATCAGCCGTTGCAGGGCCGCCTCGACATTGAGCCCGAGCGCCTTTAGCTGCGGCAGCAAGGGCAGGTCCTGTGGTGAGGGTGAAGTCTTGCGTGTTGCATCGGTTTCACGGCTGAAGGCGGGCACCCAGCGCAGCAGGGCGGCATAGAGCTTGTCGGGGTCGATGGGCTTGGCGATGTGGTCATCCATGCCCGCTGCCAGGCAGCGCTCTCTGTCACCGGCCATGACATTGGCCGTCATCGCCAGGATGGGGATGTGCTGCCCCGCGTCTTCCTGTTCGCGCAGTTGACGGGTGGCGGCCAGTCCATCCATCACCGGCATCTGCATGTCCATCAGGATCAGGTCGTATGGCTGTTGCGCCGCCATTTGCAGGGCAATAGCGCCATTGCCGGCGATGCTGACGTCGGCTCCCACCGCTCGCAGCAGCTCCATCGCCACCTGCTGGTTCAGTTCGTTGTCTTCTGCCAGCAGTATGCGGAGTCCGTCGAAGCGATAGTTGTGGGTGGGCTGGGGGGTCTTCAAGGTTATCGCCGTGGTTTGATGGCCAAACAGTCCTATGATGGTATCGAACAGTACTGAGGCACACACCGGCTTGACCAGCACCCGGTCAAAACCGGCGGACTGGGCTTCGCGAAAGACCTCTTCCCGCCCATAACCCGTCACCATGACCCGATAGAGCCGCTTGCCAAGACCGCGGGCGATGAGGCGGCGACCCGTCTCTATGCCGTCCAGCCCCGGCATGTGCCAATCCAGCAGCACCACCTCATAAGCGTTACCTTCCTGCTCGGCGCTGGCGATCATCTGCAAGGCCTGCTGACCCGATTCGGCGGTGTCCACCAGGAAGCTCATGCTGCGCAGCAGGGCAGCCAGTATGGTGCGGGCGCTGGCACTGTCGTCGGCTACCAGCATGCGGCGCCCACGCAGGTCCAGACTCGGCAGATAGCGTGATCTGTATCTGCCACGGCCGAGTCGGGCGGTAAACCAGAAGGTGCTTCCCTTGCCCGGTTCGCTCTGCACGCCGACCTCACCCCCCATCAGTGCAGCCAGTTCGCGGGAGATGGCGAGCCCGAGGCCGGTGCCGCCGTATTTGCGGGTAGTGGAGCTGTCCGCCTGCTGGAAAGACTGGAACAGCCGTTGCTGCTGCTCCTGGCTCATGCCGATTCCCGTGTCCTGTACCGAACAGTGCAGCAGCACCTCCTTCGGCAGTTTCTCCAGGCAAGTGACCTTGACCAGTATCTCCCCCTGCTCGGTGAATTTGACCGCATTGTTGGCGTAGTTGATCAGGATCTGGCCGAGCCGGAGGGGATCGCCATAGAGCAGGGTGTCGAGCTGGTGGTCGACCTCGAACAGCAGCTCTATGCCCTTGGCTTCGGCCTTCTCGCCCACCAGAGTCGCCAGATTTTCCAGCACATGGTCGAGATCGAACTCGATCTGTTCCAGATCCAGCTTGCCTGCCTCTATCTTGGAGAAGTCGAGGATATCGTTGATGATGCCGAGCAGGTGCTGGGCCGAGCGCTGGATCTTGCCCACATAGTCGGCTTGCTGCGGATCGAGCCGGGTTTGCAGGGCGAGGTGGGCCATGCCCAGGATGGCGTTCATGGGGGTGCGGATCTCGTGGCTCATGTTGGCGAGAAAATCGCTCTTGGCCCGGGTCGCGCTTTCTGCCAGCTCATAGGCCTGCTCCAGCTCCTGATTCTTGGTCTGCATCACGGCGAACAGCTCATCCCGGGTCGGTTCGGCGAACTGCTGCTGCATCTGCAACAGCAGAGCGTCATCGGGCCAGTGCGGCAGGTGGCACACCAGGGCGATGTCAGTGTCAGAGTGAGGAACCAGCCGGATGTTGCCATGGCCAGCGCCGGATGGACTGTGCTCCAGTGGCTCGTCCGCAGAGAGGGAGACCCACAGCTCCTGCGTATGGCTCTCCAGCCACAGCTGGAGTTGCAGCGAGTCGGTGGTCGCCGTCAGCTGGCGTACCAGCTCCGAGGTGGTACCCGCCAGCGGCGCCACGAAGGTGGGGTTCTTGTCGATGCAGGTGAGCACCTGGATCACCTTGCGTCTGGCGGTGAGGGCTGCCGCCGGGCCAGAGAGCCTGATATCACCGATCCGCTGCCGCATCTAGCGCTCCTTCTCCGGTTGTACCCGCAACACGATACAACTCGCATCGTCCGTGCTGCGGCCGCTGTGGTCCATGACTTGACGGGCCAGGATGGCGGGATCCGCCCCCAGATCCAGTGCGCCGTCACGCAGGTTGAGCGACTCGCTGATGCCATCCGAATAGAGCATCAGCACATCCCCCGGCTCCATGGGCTGGCGTTGCAGCAAGGGGGTGGGGAAGCGCTCCCCCAGCACTCCATCGCGGGAGATGCCGCGCCAGAGGTCATGGCCGCGCAGACAGATGCGGGTGTTGCCGATACCGGCGTAGCTCAGTTCCCCCCGGTCACTGTTGACCAGGGCTATGCCAGCTGCCGCTCCCCGGGTACCGATGCAGTGTTGATGCAACAGCTGAAGCAGAGGTGCCGGCTCCTGCTCATGGGTGTTTTGCAGCGCCTCTTCCAGTGTCAGTGCCAGCTTGTTGGCCGAGGTGCCGTGGCCGCTGACATCGATCAGCACCAGCAAGACGCCGTCGGGGGAGGGACGGATAAAGACCAGATCGCCGGAGACCTTTTCCGGATAGCAGGGCCTGTTTTCGCTGGCCCATGCCAGTTTCAAACCAGGCTGACCCCATGGCTGGGTTGGCATAGTGAGGCGTATCGTCGAGGGTGCCGAGCCCAGCCACTTGCGAGCCTGCACCAGGGTGCCCCCTTCCGGCGGTGTGCTTATGGTGAGCTCTGACATCATGCGCCGCACGCCGGGCAGCCCCAGCCCCAGGGTGCCCGAGGTGCTGTAGTGATCCTGCAGGGCCTGATGCACATCCGGTATGCCGGGCCCCTTGTCACGGGCGATGATGTCGATGCAGGCTCGTCCCTTGGGGTGATGGAGGATCAGGGTGATCTCTCCCTGCCCGGCGTATTTCAGGATGTTGCTGCCAAGCTCGGAAACCACGGTGGAGAGCATGGCACGATCCACGTCAGACAGGCTGGCGATATAGGGGAGTCGACGCACCGCCATCACCGTCAGGTGCAGATCGATATCGTGGCGCAGCGGATAGTTGGCCTCCTGAGTCGCATGCTCTTGCATCATGGCGGTTTACTCCTCGCCCTTGAGACGGCGGACGTGGGCGAAGGCGTCGTCCATGTCGATGAAGCAGCGCAGCGGCCCGGGCTGCGCTTCGGCCAGCGACAGAAACGCGGCGATCCCGGCATTGAGCCCCACCAGCAGGCAGATGGCGCCTAACAGGCGGCACACCTCCGCCAGCTTGCGTACCTGTCTGAACTCATGGTGATCCAGCAGCATGACGCCGGAGAAGTCGAGCAACACTGCATGGTGACGCCCGTGTACCAGTCGCTGGGAGAGGGCCTGCATCAGCATCTGCATGCCATCGTCACCGAGATCGGGACGCATGCTGACCACTATGCAGTCGGCCACATCGGCGATGCCAAGATCGTTGTTGAGCTGCATGGTCATGGCCGTATCCTAGAGGGTGGAACCGACCCGTTTGAGCGCTATTTCGAAGGCATCTCTCAGGGTTGCCGTGGTACGGACGTCGCCGACCGACACCCCCAGCTCCACCATGGTGCGGGCAATGGCGGGGGAGACTCCCGAGATGATGGCCTCACAGCCCATGAACTGGGTCGCCTTGGTGATCTTGATCAGCTGGTTGGCGACGCCGGTATCCACGGTGGCGACACCGGCAATATCCAGCACGAAGACCCGGGCCCGGGTTTCGGCGATCTTGGTGAGTGACTTGTTCATCACGTCGGCGGTGCGCATTGAGTCGATGATCCCCACCAATGGCAGCAGCAGGATCCCGTCCCAGATAGGGGTGACAGGGGTCGACATCTCCTGCAGCGACTTGTGCAGCTCCTCGCGCACTCTGGCGGCTTCTTCCGCTTCCACCATGGCACGCTTGAGCTGGCGGTGCTGCTCCACCTGCGCCGTGATGTCGGTGGCAAATTTGACGATTTTGCTGGGCTTGCCGTTCAGATCCAGCACCGGGTTGTAGGATCCCTGGATCCAGACCTCCTGTCCCTGCTTGCCGAGCCGGCAGAATTCGCCTGCGAGAAACTCGCCCCGTCGCAGGGTTTCCCAGAAGGTGCGGTAATCCGCCGACTGGGCGTAGTCCGGGTCAACCAGCAGCCTGTGGTGCTGGCCCTTCAGCTCCTCCAGCCGGTAGCCCACTATGCCGAGAAAGCGTGGATTGGCATCCAGTATGGTGCCATCCAGCGAGAATTCTACCTTGCCCATGACCCGGCTCAGGGCATTGAGCTGGCCCTCGAAGCTGGCAGTGAGCTGCTTCTGCCCGGTCAGATCCATGGCGTATACGATGATGCGGGTCAGCTGCCCCTCGGCATCCAGAACCGGGCTGCAGGCACCCCGGATCCAGATATCCCGCCCCTGTTTATCCAGCAGGTGAAACTCGCTTTCCTGTGACGTGCCGCTGCGCAGCGTCTCCCAGAAAGTGTCATAAGTGGCAGATTGGGCCTCATCCGGGGAGAGCAGCATGTCGTGGTGCTTGCCCTTTAGCTCATCCAGGGGGTAGCCCATGATGGCGAGAAAATGAGGGTTGGCATCCAGGATCAGCCCCTCTTGCGAGAGTTCGAGCCGGGCCAGCACCTGATCGATGGCGTCCATCCCGGCCTGATGAGGGGAAGGGGCCGAGCCTGTGGTATTGGAAGAGGAAGTGTGCGCGTCCATGGCATCTCCAGTGAGAGGGAGTCGTTGATTTTGATGTCAATAAAGGGTGCTAAGCAGTTATAGCCCACTCCGGCTCTTCCGGCTGGAATAAAGGGTCAAAAGAGGCTTGTCATCTTCCGGTTGCTGGATGTTTATTCCGAGGGGACAAAACAGGGCGGGATCTGTCCACCGAGCCCAGTTTTGTGGCGAGTTTCACGGTTTGCATCGGCAGCATGGGGCAGGATTGGCACCCCGTTTCATTCACGTCATGAGTTGTGCCATGCCCGCTTTTTCCCGTCTTGCCCTGATAGCATCTCTGTTTGCCGCCACCTTCAGCCTGCCCGCCCTGGCCGATCAGGTCATGACCAGCCCGGCTGGTGTCACGACTGTGACCCTGGCACAGCAGGCTCCTGTTCACTGGGTCTCGGTAGAGCAGATTGCCAAGAGTCTGGATGGTCTGCCCCCGATGGCGGTAGGTTTTGATATCGACGATACCCTGCTCTTCTCCAGCCCGGGTTTCTATCGCGGCAAGCAGGAGTTCTCGCCCAACGACGAGAGCTATCTGAAGAACCCCGCCTTCTGGGAGAAGATGAACAACGGCTGGGATGCGTTCAGCATGCCGAAAGAGGTGGGCAAGGCGCTGATCGCCATGCACCTCAAACGCGGCGATCACATCTATTTCGTCACTGGCCGTTCGGCCACCAAAACGGAAACCGTGAGCCAGACCCTGCAGCAGACCATGGGGATCCCCGCCGATCGCCTCAATCCGGTGATCTTCGCCGGCGATCAGCCTGGCCAGAACACCAAGGTGCAGTGGCTCAAGGACAAGCAGATGAAGGTCTTCTACGGCGATGCGGACGGGGATATCAAGGCTGCGCAGGAAGTGGGCGCCCGCGGCATTCGGTTGCTGCGGGCGGCAAACTCCAGCTATCGCCCACTGCCGCTGGCTGGCGCCCTGGGGGAAGAGGTGATCGTCAACTCCCAGTTCTGAGCGGCGTAACCGCTATAAAAAAGCCGGATCCTGTCAGGATCCGGCTTTTTAGTCAGTCTGTGTCGCGGAAGTTGGCATCGTGGCATGGGTTGCCGACAAGTTCCCCTTGTGCGCGTACGGCGGTTTAGTCCGCCCAGGGCATCTCGGGCAGGGAATCCAGAAACTGGGCGTAGCGCTCTAGGTTGAAGGGGCCCTGTTCAGCCTCCATCGCCATCAGCTCGGCCCCGAGGGCGCAGGCGATATATTGCAGCGCCTCTTCCCGTGGGGTGCCCTTCATCACCAATCGCATCAGGGTCGCCTTGACCTGCAACGGATTACCGTCGATCAGCTGGTTGTCGACCATCTCCAGCAGGGTTTGCTCGTCAAAGAACTCGGTGGATTCGCTCATGGTGTACTTCCTCGTCATGCCATAAAAGATGCCAGTATAACGAAGCTGGCATTAACACTTTGAAATATTGCGATAAAAACATTTCTGTGGCGCCAGTTTTTGTTACTCATACTTATCTGTGGGTTTGCTGTCAGCAAACGAAAACCATCATAAAATTGCATGGACGGATATCGATATGCCCACCATAGACTCTCTGTTATCCCATCCCCAAAACCTGCCCAATGTACCCGAAGTCATGCGCGATCTGGTACAGACCTTCAATGAGAATGAGCCAGATATCCTGTTGATCGCCAAGAAGATCAACAAGGATCCCGTCATCTCTGCCAAGCTGCTGCGGCTGGCCAACTCCGCCAAGTTTGGCGGCAATCGTCAGGTTGCCACCGTCAACGAAGCCGTGGTGCGGCTCGGAGTCGATGTGGTACGCAATATGGTGCTTGCCTGCGGCCTGACGGGATCTGTTCATTCGGTGCCCGGCATCGATCTCAGGCACTTCTGGGGCAACGTGTTCGATGTGGCCGAGCTGGCCAGGTTGCTGGCCAAGATAAAGGGCATGAAAGGGGAGGAGGTGTTCACCTGTGCCCTGCTGTTCGACATGGGGCGCCTCATCATGCATGTGGGTCTGCCGGAAAACATGGTTAACCACATTCAGGATCTTGAACCCAGCAAGGGGCGCGCCAAGGCAGAGGAGCTGGTGGTTGGTTTCAACTATGCCCAGACCGGGGCCGAGATGGCCAGGCGCTGGCAATTTCCCCTCAGTATCTGCCATGCGGTGGAATACCACTACAACCCCATGCTGGCCAAGGAGTTTTCTGTCGAAGCTGGCCTGATCCATCTGGCCATCGCCCTGGCGGCCCAATCGGATGTGGGGGAGGTAGCGCCGCCCGAGTGGCCAACTCAGGTAGCAGACCGACTTGGTCTGCCATGGTCTGACTGCGCCGCCGTGCTGGTGGCGATGCGGGAACACGGCAATGGCTATGCGGGTTTGCTGGCGGCCTGAGCCCGTTCATATTGTCACCGGGCCGCAATGCGGCCCTTTTTCATGGGGTTTGCCTTGCCAACCCTGCGGTGCAGAGGCAGTCTTGAAGGCCTGTATTTTCTGAAAGAGCCCTTGTCATGATCCTCTCCGAGCGCCTGCTGCTGCGCGAACTGACCATCGCCGATGCTCCCTTTATTCTTGAGCTGCTCAACGACAGCGATTTCCACCGTTACATTGGCGATCGCGGTGTGCGTACCCTGGCGGATGCCGAACACTACATCCAGCAAGGGCCCGCGGTCAGTTATGCTCGCCATGGCCACGGCCTCTATCTGGTGGCGCGCAGAGGCGATGAAGCCAAGATCGGCATCTGTGGTTTGATCAGGCGAGACACCCTGCCCTGTGAAGACATTGGCTATGCCTTCCTGCCCTCCTATCGTGGTCAGGGTTATGGCATAGAAGCGGCAAAGGCGGCGCTGCAGGACGGCCGGGAAAGGTTGGGGATTGTGCGTGTCATCGCCATAGTCACACCGGGCAACGAACGATCACTGTCACTGCTGGCCAAGCTGGGGCTGGTACAAAGCCGGCTGGTCAAGTTGAGCGAGGATGCCGACGCGTGTCTGCTGCTGGAGGCTGCCGGAGCCGAAACGAACCTGGCCTGAGGTATGAAACGGGGATGCAGCTGACAGCCAGTGATGGAAGGCGATGCTGACGGCGCTGGTTCAGGAGAATAAACAGGAGTTGAAGCAAAGAGGCCGCCGTGAGTTGCGGCCTGTCTGCATCGGGCGCTGCCGGAGGGCAGGCAGGATCAGTTGAGGTCTTCGATGGAGAACTCGCCAGCGATACCATCACAGGAGATGGCGAAACCGCCGCTGAAGCGGGTGCTGAACTGGATCAGGAACGCATCGGAATCCTGCTCTTGCACAGGCAGGTTGATGGGTTTGCTACGACGCAGGGGTTTGTGTGTATGTATGGTTTTCATCATGGTATTTCTCTATATAAATTAAGTGTTTGCTCCTTGTGTTGGCAAATGTCAGGTTAATGGACGCGGTTGACTTTGTGGTCAACAAGCGCGCAGGAATACCCAGCCCTGTCAGGGGCGTCTGCACTATCAAGGAATATGCTGATGCATAAATCAAATTGGGTGGGCAGAGCGGGTCTGCGCCGTGAGAGCCGGGCAACGCAGGCAGACAGCCTGACGGTTCTCGAGGCGAGTAAATCAGAGGGAGGTTATGCGGATACTGACAGGATTCATCGTGAGTGAAGCATTGCAGGGTAAACATAAACAGGGCTGATTAACTAGCCGGCGCGCATTCTCTCCTCGATATGAATAAAAAGCAAACAATTATTTGGTGATTTTGTGCCAGATCCGTTTTTGTCGTGTTATCCGAGATAAAAAGGGCTCCCGTCGGGAGCCCTTTTTCAGCAGGTCAATCACTGTCAGACGGTGACTCAGTAGTCGCCGCTGGCCTTCTTGGCGGCGGTTATCATGGGGGTAATGGTCATGCCCTGCACCACGATGGAGAACATCACCACAGAGTAGGTCATCACCAGTATGACCTGACGCAGATCGACGTTGTGCCCGGGTATCATCATGACACCGGAAGGCAGTGCCAGCGCCATGGCCATGGCCAGACCGCCACGCAAGCCGCCCCAGGTAAGGATGCGGATGGTGAAGCGGTTGTAGGTGCGAAAACGGCGGAAGGCCATGAAGGGGACAGAGACGCTGATGAAGCGCGCGGCCAGGCAGAGCGGTACCGCGATAACCAGCAGGATCCAGTCACGCCAGGCGAGATCCAGCAGCACCAGCGCCAGGCCGATCAGCAGGAACAAGAGCGCGTTGAGGAACTGGTCCATCAACTCCCAGAAGTGATCCAGATAGTGGCTGCTCTGCTCGGAGAAGCCGGAGTGACGGGTCCAGTTGCCGATCATGATGCCAGTCACCACCATGGCCAGGGCACCGGAGACTCCCATCATGTTGGCAAGGGCAAAGCCGGCCGTCGGGATGCAGAGGGTCAGCAGCAGCTCCAGGGAACCATCGTCGGTGGCACTGATCATCACGTGGGCGAGCAGCCCCAGCACGGCGCCGAACAAGATGCCGCCGAGGGCCTCGTGCAGGAACAGACCGGCGACGCTGCCGAAGGTCGGTTCAACGCCACCAAAGGCGACGGCAAAGACGGTGGCGAAGATCACCAGACCGGTACCGTCGTTGAACAGGGATTCCCCTTCGATCTGGATGGCGATCTGGGGGGGCGCCTGCATCTTCTTGACGATGGCCAGCACGGCAATGGGGTCGGTGGGGGTGATCAGGGCCCCGAACAGCAGGCAATATACCAGCGGTACTTCCCAGCCCAGCAGCTTGGCGATGAACCAGAAGCCGTAACCGATCAGGAAGGTGGAGAGCAGGGTGGAGAAGATCGCCAGTATGGTGATTTCCCACTTCTGGCTGCGCAAGGCCTTGAGGTTGATGCCAATGCCGCCAGCGAACAGCAGGAAGCCCAGGATCCCCTTCAGCAGGAAATTCTGGAAGTCGATGCTCTTCATGGTTTCGATGGCCAGGGGCTCAAGGTTGAACCAACCCAGTTTGCCAAACAGCACCATCAGGGCGGAGATCAGCATGGATCCGGCAGTGATGGCGATGGTGGTCTGGATCTTCACGACATACTGGTTGGCAAAGGCGATCAGGATCGCCAACGCTGCCAAAAAGCAGAGTGTGTAGTAGACGCTCATGGTTATTTTTCTCGTTAGTAAACAGCAAGCACGTATCCTTCGCTGAGGACCGGCATAGGGTACTCTGGGGTCACATGTTACTCATTACCTATTTATGAGTATCCGTCGGTTATTGTGGACTCCGCCGTGGACAGATAGACGGCTAGATTTCCATTTGATTTGTTTGCTGCTAGGATGACCTTCACGCAGTTGCATGGATGTAAGAGGAGCGAGCGGTGTTGAACGAAAAGCCGAGCATAAAGTCGGACCCAACAAAGAAACTGGAATCCTGTCTCAAGGAACGGATCCTGATCATCGACGGGGCCATGGGCACCATGATCCAGGGCTACAAGCTGGGCGAGGCGGATTATCGCGGTGAGCGGTTTGCCGACTGGCATACCGACATCAAGGGCAACAACGACCTGCTGGTGCTGACCAGGCCCGGGATCATTCGCGAGATCCACGACCAGTATTGTGCCGCCGGGGCCGACATCCTCGAAACCAACACTTTCAACGCCACTCGCATCGCCATGGCCGATTACGAGATGGAAGAGCTTTCGGCCGAGATCAACCGCGAGGCGGCCAGGCTGGCCCGTGCCGTGGCTGACGAGTGGACGGCGAAAGAGCCCCACAAGCCCCGCTTTGTCGCCGGTGTGCTGGGCCCCACCAACCGCACCTGCTCCATCTCGCCGGACGTGAACGATCCCGGCAAGCGCAACGTCACCTATGACCAGCTGGTGGCTGCGTATACGGAGTCGACCCATGCCCTGATCGAGGGGGGCGCGGACCTCATTCTGATCGAGACCATCTTCGATACCCTCAACGCCAAGGCGGCTGCCTTTGCGGTGGAAGGGGTGTTCGAGGCGCTGGGCTATGCGCTGCCCGTGATGATCTCCGGCACCATCACGGATGCCTCGGGGCGTACTCTCTCCGGCCAAACCACCGAAGCCTTCTATCACTCCCTGCGCCATGTCAAACCCATCTCGTTCGGTCTCAACTGTGCGCTGGGGCCCGACGAGTTGCGTCAGTACGTGGAGGAGTTGTCGCGCATCAGCGAGACCTTTGTGAGCGCCCACCCCAATGCCGGTCTGCCCAATGCGTTCGGCGAGTACGATCTCGACGCGGGTGAGATGGCTGACCATATCCGCGAGTGGGCCCAAAGCGGTTTTCTCAACATGGTGGGCGGCTGCTGCGGCACCACCCCGACCCATATTCGCGCCATGGCTGATGCCGTGGCCGGCATCAAGCCGCGCACCTTGCCCACGTTGCCGGTCGCCTGCCGCCTGTCTGGCCTCGAGCCCCTCATCATCACGGCGGACTCCATGTTTGTGAACGTGGGTGAGCGTACCAACGTCACAGGTTCCGCCAAGTTCAAGCGGCTGATCAAGGAGGGGCTCTACGACGAAGCCCTCGATGTGGCCAAGCAGCAGGTGGAGAGCGGTGCCCAGATCATCGACATCAACATGGACGAGGGGATGCTGGACGCCGAAGCGGCCATGGTGCGCTTCCTGAACCTGATCGCCGGTGAGCCTGATATCGCCCGTGTGCCCGTTATGATCGACTCCTCCAAGTGGGAGGTGCTGGAAGCCGGCCTCAAGTGCGTGCAGGGCAAGCCGGTGGTCAACTCCATCTCCATGAAAGAGGGGGAGGAGAAATTCATCCAGCAGGCCAAACTGCTGCGCCGCTATGGTGCCGCCGTCATCGTCATGGCGTTCGATGAGGTGGGCCAGGCTGACACTCGCACCCGCAAGTTCGAGATCTGCCAACGGGCTTACCGGATCCTGGTGGATCAGGTGGGTTTCCCGCCGGAAGACATCATCTTCGATCCCAATATCTTCGCGGTGGCGACCGGCATTGACGAGCACAACAACTATGCGGTGGACTTCATCGAGGCGGTGAAGGACATCAAGACCCATTTGCCCCATGCCATGATCTCGGGCGGTGTCTCCAACGTCTCTTTCTCGTTTCGCGGCAATGAACCGGTGCGCGAAGCCATCCACGCTGTCTTCCTCTACCACGCCATCCAGAACGGCATGGACATGGGTATAGTCAACGCCGGTCAGCTCGCCATCTATGAAGACATACCGGCAGAGCTGAAGGCCAAGGTCGAGGCCGTGGTGCTCAACTTGAGTGACAGTGCCACCGAGGATCTGCTGGCCATCGCCGAGAAGTATCGCGGTGCCGGAGCCCAGGCGGAGGATCCGCGGGATCAGGAGTGGCGCAGCTGGCCGGTGGGCAAGCGGCTGGAACACGCTCTGGTCAAGGGCATCACCGACTTTATCGAAGAGGATACGGAAGAGGCGCGGGCCGGTGCCGAGAAGCCGCTGCACGTGATCGAAGGGCCCCTGATGGATGGCATGAACGTGGTCGGCGATCTGTTTGGCGCGGGCAAGATGTTTCTGCCTCAGGTGGTCAAATCCGCCCGGGTGATGAAGCGGGCTGTGGCCTATCTGCAACCCTACATCGAAGCCGAGAAACAGGGCGGCTACAGCAACGGCAAGATAGTGCTCGCCACCGTCAAGGGTGACGTGCACGACATCGGCAAGAACATCGTCGGCGTTGTGTTGCAGTGCAACAACTACGAGATAGTGGATCTCGGGGTCATGGTCTCCTGCGAGACCATTCTCAAGACGGCGCGGGAAGTGGGGGCCGATATCATAGGGCTGTCTGGCCTGATCACGCCGTCTCTCGACGAGATGGTGCACGTGGCCAAAGAGATGGAGCGTCAGGGCTTCAAGCTGCCGCTCTTGATCGGCGGTGCCACCACCTCCAAGGCCCACACAGCGGTCAAGATAGAGCAGAACTACAGCGAACCCGTGGTCTATGTGTCGAACGCGTCGCGCGCCGTCGGGGTGGCCCAGAGCCTGCTCAACCCTGAACTCAAGCCTGCGTTTGTCGCCCGCATCGACAAGGAGTACGAGGTCGCCCGGGATCAGCATGCCCGCAAGCAGCCGAGATCCAAGCCGGTCAGTCTGGCCCATGCCCGAGCCAACCGGCAGCAGCTGGACTGGGTGAACTATCAACCGCCGGCCCCCCGTGAGCCGGGCGTGCAGACGTTTGAGAACGTGCCCGTCTCGGTGCTGCGCCCCTACATAGACTGGACGCCGTTTTTCCTCAGCTGGGAGCTGGCGGGCAAGTATCCGCGCATTCTCGAAGACGAGATCATAGGTGAGGAGGCGACCAAGCTGTTTGCCGATGCCAACGCCATGCTGGACAAGCTGGAGCAGGACGAGAGCGTGCGCTGCGCCGGCATCATAGGTCTGTTTCCGGCCAACACGATCGGCGACAGCATAGAGGTCTATACCGACGAGTCGCGCAGCAAGGTGCGCAAGGTGCTGCACCACCTGCGTCAGCAGAGCGAGAAGCAGGGCTTCCCCAACTACTGTCTGGCGGACTATGTGGCACCGAAAGAGAGCGGCAAGCCGGACTGGATCGGTGCCTTCGCGGTGACTGGCGGTATCGGGGAAGAGGCCATCGCCACTGCCTACAAGGCGGATCATGACGACTACAACGCCATCCTCATCCAGGCGGTGTGCGACCGTCTCGCCGAGGCCTTCGCCGAGTATCTGCACGAGCAGGTGCGCAAGCGGCATTGGGGTTATGCCCAAGATGAGGCCCTCAGCAATGAGGATCTGATCCGCGAGAACTACCGCGGCATCCGCCCGGCGCCCGGTTACCCCGCCTGTCCCGAGCACACTGAAAAAGGGAGCATCTGGGAGCTGCTGGGCGTGGAGCAGGCCATCGGCATGAAGCTGACGGAATCCTACGCCATGTGGCCGGGGGCGGCCGTGTCGGGCTGGTACTTCTCCCACCCCGACAGCAAATACTTCGCGGTGGCGCAGATCCAGCAGGATCAGGTGGAAGATTACGCTGCCCGCAAGGGGATGACCCTGGCGGAAGCAGAACGCTGGCTGGGGCCGAACCTGAACTGAATCCCGATCTCCCGAGTGACATTGGTTGATCTTTGACGAGAAACGGCGGCATCCTTGGGCTGGTGGACAGACCAGCTTAGGGCCGCCGTTTGACATATCGGTGACAACGGGATTGCAGTGTGCAGTTCTGCGTGGTTTGTCTTGTTGTCAGGAGAAACAATTGGCGTTGTCTTGGCGCTGTGGCACCTTATACTCTCCCGCCCCATCCTGCCCAGGCACTGCCTTCTAGCGGAATTGTCATGAAGATCGCCATTTTATCCCGTGAGCCCAGAAACTATTCCACCCGCCGTCTGGTCGAGGTGGCGCAGGCGCGCGGTCATCAGGTAGAGGTGCTCGACACCCTGCGCTGCTACATGAATATCGCCTCCCACAGCCCCTCCATTCATTACGAAGGACGAGAGCTGGAGAGTTACGACGCCGTGATCCCGCGCATCGGCGCCAGCATCACCTTTTACGGCACCGCCGTGCTGCGCCAGTTCGAGATGATGAACACCATGGCCCTCAACAGCTCTGTGGCCATCTCCCGTTCCCGCGACAAGCTGCGGGCCATGCAGTTGTTGTCGCGCCACGGCATAGGTCTGCCCATCACCGGCTATGCCCACAGCACCCATGATGTGCCGGATCTCATCACCATGGTGGGGGGCGCCCCTCTGGTAGTGAAGCTGCTGGAAGGCACCCAGGGAATTGGCGTTGTGTTGTGCGAGACCCACAAGGCGGCCGAGAGCGTGATCGAGGCCTTTATCCAGACCAACAACAACATCCTGGTGCAGGAGTATATCCGCGAGGCCAACGGCGCCGACATTCGCTGTCTGGTGGTCAATGGCAAGGTAGTCGCAGCCATGCGCCGTCAGGCCCAGCCGGGGGAGTTTCGCTCCAACCTGCACCGTGGCGGCACTGCCGAGGCGATCAAGATAAGCCCCGAAGAGCGGGCCACCGCAGTGCAGGCGGCCAAGATCATGGGGCTGGATGTGGCCGGTGTGGATATTCTGCGTTCTGCCCGCGGTCCTCTGGTGCTGGAGGTGAACTCTTCCCCCGGTCTACAAGGGGTGGAAGCCGCCTCCGGCAAGGATGTGGCTGGCAAGATCATCGAGTTCCTGGAACTCAAGGCGAGCCGCAAGAACAAGCCTGCCGAATAAGCCGCTGACGGCTTGCATAGCGGTATAAACACAAGGCGCCCTCGGGCGCCTTGTGTTGTTTACGTGTCGGTTACTCCCGCATTTCCAGTCTGGCGCTGAAGACGCCAGCCTCCAGCCGGGTGTCTATCTGCCAGCCGAGCTTCTCGCAGATGCGCTGTATGATGGTGAGGCCGCAGCCGTAGCCGAGGATCTGATCCGGCGCGGCCGCAGTCGGGTTGCTGATGGTGAGCACGGGCCCGCACAGCTCGATCTCGATATGCCCCTCGGCATAGCTCAAGGCATTTTTCAGCAGGTTGCCGAGGGCAATGGCGAGCAAGGAGAGGGGGGCATTGACCTCGCTTGCCTCGTCCAGGGTGAGCCTGATATCGAGCGTCTCTCGCTGCAACAGCGGGGCGAGGCGCACCAGCTCCTGCCGGATCAGTGGTTCTACCCGTTGCAACGAACGCTCCACCGCCTCCTTGCGACCCAGCAGCAGGAAGGTCTCTGTGAGCAGCGCCATTTCGTCTGCTGCGGCGCGAATGCGGGTGGTGGCACGGGCGGCGGGGGCGGGCAAGTCCGTTACCTTGCCGAGCAGCGCTGCCGACCCCTGGATCACCATGTTGGGGGTGCGCAGCTCATGGCTGGCAAAACGGCTGAACTCCTGCTCGCGGGCGAACACGGCGGCCACCTCGTGTTTGCCGGTCAGCAGTGCCAGCTCGATCTCCCGCAACTCCTGCCAGGGGGCATCAGGCACGAAATCCGCCTGATCCGGGGTGAGGTGGGCGACCCTTTGCTGCAACCGCTGCAGTGGCCCCGTGATGTGACGCACCAGCCAGATGCCGAAACCGATGCACGCGATCAGCAGGGTCAAGCCTATCAGCCTGGTAGCCAGATGTAGCTGATCTTCGTAAGGATCCAGATAGTCGTCGGCGTCGTCGTTGAACACCAGATAGAGCAGCCCCTGGCCGGAGGGATGGGGCCTCACCAGGAAGTGCTTGTCCTCCTCGCCAAGCTGGTGCTCGAAGAAGCCCGGGCTCTGATAGGGCTTGAGCCAGGCTGGCAGTCGGCCCGCTTCGGTCCAGTAACTGGAGAACTGGCGCGGACTGGGGGCGGGGGCCGCCATGCCGAGCTGCAGCCAGTCATCGTTGTAGCGGGTGACCTCAGCTTCCAGCCAGTGACGCAGGCTCAACTCTTCCATCTTGTCTTCGGCCACCACCATCAACAGGCTGATGATGATCAGCAGCAGCATGCCCGCCCCGCTCAGGGTCAGGATCAGGCGATGGCGCAAACTGGGCAGGCTGACCTGGGTATCCGGCTGTGCCTGGTCAAGGCCTCCCGCTGGCTGGTTCATTGAATCACCCGATGGGGATGGGTCATGGCCTCCGGGTTTGATCATGATGTCACCAGTCGATAGCCCTGACCGTGGAGGGTTTCCAGTATGGGGGTAGGGAAGGGTTTGTCGAGGGCGTTGCGCAGGGCATAGATGTGGCTGCGCAGGGCATCGGAGTCTGGCTCCTCGTCCCCCCAGACTGTCTCCAGCACTTCTTGCCGGCTCACCAGATGGGGGGCGCGGCGCACCAGCAGGGTGAGGATCTGGAACGGGATCTTGCCGAGCTTGAGCTCGACTCCGGCGCGGGTGGCGCGGCCACTGGCGGGATCCAGAGTCAGCTCGCCCACGCTGAGGGCCCCCATGTCGCTGCGGGGGCCACGCAGGGCCAGCGCCTGCAGCCGCACTTCCAGCTCCTCCATGGCGAACGGCTTGACCAGATAGTCATCGCCACCGGCCCGAAAGCCCGCCAGCTTGTCATCCAGACTGTCGCGGGCGGTGAGAAACAGCACAGGGGTTGCTATGCCATCGGCCCGCAGCCGCTCAACCGTGGAGAGGCCATCCAGACGCGGCATCATGACATCCATGATGATGACGTCGAAGCGCTGCTCGGCCAGCAGTTGCAGGGCAGCCTGACCGTGATAGGCGCAGTCCAGCCTGTGCCCGGCCAGCTCCAGGTAATCCATGATGGTTTCCGCTACCTGGGGATTGTCTTCCACCACCAGTATTTTCATGTTTTGATCTCCTGGTTTTGACCGATATTTCACGGTCATCTCACACTGGACGAGGCATCCTGTGTGGCAGTGTAACCCCGAGGATCCCTGATGAAGAAGTCTCTGTGCGCTCTGCTGCTGTTTATATTGTTGCCACTTGGCACTGTGCAGTCGGCCGAGTTCAAGTTGACCGGCCGCACCACCTGGCAACTGGGCCAGCTGATGGTCAACGGCATCCCCTTCGTGCTCGACGAAGGGACCCGCTTCAAGGATGGGCTGAGCGAGGACGATCTCGGTGGCCGCTGGGTCGATCTGGAAGGGGTGGTTGAGGAAGGGGTGAGGGTGATCCGCGAGGTGGAGGCGCTGGACGAAGAGGACGAGATGGAGCTGGAGGGACCGGTGGCGCAAGGACGGATCTGGGGCTATGTCACCTCGGATAACAGCCTGGCTCCCTTCGAAGGGCGCTGGCTGGAGCTGGAGTGCAAGTTCGACGGCATGCGGTTGAGCCGTTGCCGCCAGGATGATTGAGCAGCAGGCGCTTCTGGCGACCGGAAAAATTGCCCGCCCAGGCCCATAGTTAAACCTCATCAGGGTTTGACCATGGGTCTTCTGTCATGACACGCACCTCCCTCCTGCTGCTGGCTCTGCCGTTCTGCACCCTTGCCGTCGATGGCGAGCTCTGGCAGGTGGAGCTGGAACACAACGATGGCATTCGGTTACAATTTCAAGGGGCCGAGCTGGAGCTTGGCAGCGCCGCACTGGCCGGGGTGCGTCAGTTTTCCGACCTCAAACCCGGCATGAAGCTCGCCATCCTGAGTCGCAACGGCGTCGCCGAACATATTCGCCTTGATGGACACGCACCTGAGTCAGAACCGGCTGCCCAGTGGCGCCGGGCGGAGGGCACCTTGTTCGCCGTGACGGGCCATGCGCTGCAATTGCAGGGGCTGGGCACAATGACATTTGATGCCGGTACCCGCTGGCTCAACGGCAGCCCCGCCGATCTGCAACCGGGGCGTACCCTGGTGCTGACCCGTGACGAGACGGGCCGCGTGACCGAGATACTGATCCCGAATCCGGAGGATGAGCCGAAATAATGCCGAGGCCTTGGTCATTTAATTTTGCAATATTTAAATTGCTAAATTAGAACTCGCTTTTTTAAGATGTTCTTAAATATGATTAAGTGACGAATAAAATAATAGAGTGCATGCTCTGATATTATATTGCTCAATATAAAACAATTCTGAATTAATCTTCTGGTTAATTTTTTATATATTAAAGTGTGGACTTGATCGCATAATGAAATTAATGCGACTGATACTGTCATACTCACATGCTGCCTGTTGATATATAAATCGGGTGAATGCATGTCAGTGTTTAATATATTGGGGTTGCTATGAAAAAACTAAAAATAACTGGCTTGTCATTAATCATATCCGGCCTGCTGATGGCACAGGCGCAAGCGGCAGAGCCCGTCTATCCAGACCAGCTTCGCCTGTTTTCACTGGGGCAAGAGGTCTGTGGCGACAAGTATCGCCCCGTCAATCGAGAAGAGGCGCAGAGCGTCAAAAGCAATATTGTCGGCATGATGGGGCAGTGGCAAATAAGCGGACTCGCCAACGGCTGGGTCATTATGGGGCCGGGGTATAATGGTGAAATAAAACCAGGTTCAGCGTCCAATACCTGGTGCTATCCGACCAATCCTGCTACCGGAGAAATACCGACTCTGTCTGCCCTGGATATTCCAGATGGTGATGAAGTAGATGTGCAATGGCGGCTGGTACATGACAGTGCGAATTTCATCAAACCAACCAGTTATCTGGCCCATTATCTGGGCTATGCCTGGGTAGGGGGAAATCACAGTCAATATGTCGGCGAAGACATGGATGTGACCCGTGATGGCGATGGCTGGGTGATCCGTGGCAACAATGACGGTGGCTGCGACGGTTATCGCTGTGGTGACAAGACCTCCATCAAGGTGAGCAATTTTGCCTACAACCTGGATCCTGACAGTTTCAAGCATGGCGATGTGACCCAGTCCGACCGCCAACTGGTCAAGACGGTGGTGGGGTGGGCTATCAACGACAGCGACACGCCTCAATCCGGTTATGACGTCACCCTGCGCTACGACACAGCCACCAACTGGTCCAAGACCAACACCTATGGCCTGAGCGAGAAGGTGACCACCAAGAACAAGTTCAAGTGGCCGCTGGTGGGGGAAACCGAGCTCTCCATCGAGATTGCTGCCAACCAGTCCTGGGCCTCCCAGAACGGGGGCTCGACCACCACCTCTTTGTCCCAGTCCGTGCGCCCGACAGTACCGGCCCACTCCAAGATCCCGGTGAAGATAGAGCTCTACAAAGCCGATATCTCCTACCCCTACGAGTTCAAGGCCGATGTCAGCTATGACCTGACCCTGAGCGGTTTCCTGCGCTGGGGCGGCAACGCCTGGTATACCCATCCGGACAACCGCCCGAACTGGAACCACACCTTCGTCATAGGGCCATACAAGGACAAGGCCAGCAGTATCCGCTACCAGTGGGACAAGCGTTATATCCCGGGTGAAGTGAAGTGGTGGGATTGGAACTGGACCATACAGCAGAACGGTCTGCCTACCATGCAGAATAACCTGGCCAGGGTGCTGCGCCCGGTTCGGGCCGGGATCACAGGTGATTTCAGTGCCGAGAGCCAGTTTGCCGGCAACATCGAAATCGGCGCTCCCGTGCCGGTCGCTGCCGCCAGCCAGTCGAGCCGTGCACGCAACCTGGGTGCCGGTCAGGGTCTGAGACTGGAGATCCCGCTCGATGCACAAGAGCTCTCAGGGCTTGGCTTCAACAATGTCAGCCTCAGCGTGACCCCTGCTGCCAACCAATAATGGCAGTGTGTTGCAGTAAGAGAACCGGGCCTATGGCCCGGTTGTTGTTTGCACTGGTCGGTCTTGTTAAAGGCTTGTGCTTTCCATTTCCCCACTTATACTGGCGCCATCTTGTCGGAGTGCCAACCGTCGAACGACGCAAGGCTGAGACCGTTAATTCGGGATCCGTGGAACCTGATCAGGCTAGCACCTGCGAAGGGAAACAAGGGTAACCAGTGGGTTGCCGCGCCGGGGAGGAACAAGCTTTCCCGCTCGCCGAGAGGAGTGATCCGACCGGCAAGCCAGTGCGCACAAGAGGGAGTCTGCCATCCTGTTCTGTCGCCTTGTCCATCAGGGGGAGTACAGAAGATGCGCAGGAGGAAGCCAAGGCTTCAGTTTTGCTCCCTCTTGAATGCAAACCTCACCCACAGGTTCATCACTTCTCCTCGAACTCCAGACAAGCAAACACCCATAACTTCAATCAGTTAATGTGAGTTTTGCTATGTCTACCTCAAAAACTTCCGTGCCGGAAAATGCCAAGTCAGTCCCCGTCGGCCGCCGCGAGCAGCGTGCCAGTGCCCAGCGTTTTATCGACAATCTCAAGGGGATGGCCCATCCCAACTCCAGCCGCATCTTTATCGAAGGTTCTCGCCCCGATATCCGGGTGGGGCTGCGCGAAATTGCCCTGGCCGACACCCTGGTGGGGGGCAGCAAGGATAACCCTCAGTTCGAAGCCAACGAGCCTGTCCCCGTCTACGACACCTCGGGTGCCTACGGTGATGAGCATGCCGTCATCGACGTGCGTCTCGGTCTGCCACGCCTGCGGGAAAGCTGGGTACGGGAGCGCGGTGATACCGAAGAGCTCGATGATCTCAGCTCCGCCTTCACCCAGGAGCGTCTCGCCGACGAGGGGCTGGATCACCTGCGCTTCGATAACTTGCCCAAGCCACGTCGCGCCAAGCCTGGCCGCCGTGTAACCCAGCTGCACTATGCCCGTCAGGGGCTGGTCACCCCCGAGATGGAATTTATCGCCATCCGCGAGAACATGGGCCGCGAGCGGGTGCGCTCCGAGCTGCTGCTGCGCCAGCATCCGGGTCAGGGTTTCGGTGCCCGCCTGCCCGAGAACATCACCCCCGAATTCGTGCGTGACGAAGTGGCCGCCGGCCGCGCCATCATTCCCAACAACATCAACCACCCGGAAACCGAGCCCATGATCATAGGCCGCAACTTCCTGGTGAAGATCAACGCCAACATAGGCAACTCGGCGGTCAGCTCCAGCATCGAAGAGGAGGTGGAGAAGCTGGTCTGGTCCACCCGTTGGGGCGCCGACACCGTCATGGATCTCTCCACCGGTCGCAACATCCACGAGACCCGCGAGTGGATCCTGCGCAACAGCCCTGTGCCCATCGGCACTGTGCCCATCTATCAGGCGCTGGAAAAAACCAATGGCATCGCCGAAGACCTCACCTGGGAGCTGTTCCGCGATACCCTGCTCGAACAGGCCGAGCAGGGGGTGGATTACTTCACCATCCATGCCGGCGTACTGCTGCGCTACGTACCCATGACCGCCAAGCGTCTCACCGGCATCGTCTCCCGTGGCGGCAGCATCATGGCCAAGTGGTGCCTGTCCCACCATAAAGAGAACTTCCTCTACCAGCATTTTCGCGAGATCTGCGAGCTGTGCGCCGCCTATGACGTGGCCCTGTCGCTTGGGGACGGTCTGCGTCCCGGCTCTGTCTATGACGCCAACGACGAGGCCCAGTTCGCCGAGCTGCGCACCCTGGGCGAGCTGACCAAGATCGCCTGGGAGTACGACGTCCAGGTGATGATAGAGGGGCCGGGCCATGTGCCCATGCACATGATAGAGCGCAACATGACGGAGCAGCTGGAGCACTGTCACGAGGCGCCTTTCTACACCCTGGGCCCGCTCACCACCGACATAGCTCCCGGTTATGATCACTTCACCTCCGGCATAGGTGCCGCCATGATCGGCTGGTACGGCTGCGCCATGCTCTGCTACGTCACCCCCAAGGAGCACCTGGGGCTGCCCAACAAGGAGGACGTGAAGCAGGGCCTCATCACCTACAAGATCGCCGCCCACGCCGCTGACTTGGCCAAGGGTCACCCGGGTGCCCAGATCCGCGACAATGCCATGTCCAAGGCGCGCTTCGAGTTCCGTTGGGAGGATCAGTTCAACCTGGCGCTGGATCCCGAAACCGCCCGCGCCTACCACGACGAGACCCTGCCCCAGGAGTCCGGCAAGGTGGCCCACTTCTGCTCCATGTGCGGCCCCAAGTTCTGCTCCATGAAGATCACCCAGGACGTGCGCGATTACGCGGCCAGTCTGGAGGCAGTCGAGGTGAAACTGGTGGGCATGGATGGCCGGCAGGAGCGGGTAGTGGCCGAGGTCGAGAGCGGCATGGCGCAGATGGCAGAAACCTTCAAAGAGAAGGGGAGCGAGCTCTACCATCAGGCGGCGGCCCTCAAACCGGCGCGGGAGGAGGCATGAACAGCCGACCCATCGTCTGGACCATAGCCGGTTCAGATTCCGGGGGCGGTGCCGGCATGCAGGCCGATCTGCATACCTTGCACGATCTCGGTGTGCACGGTTGCTCTGTCATCACCGCCATCACTGCCCAGAACTCGGTGGCGGTGAAGATGGTCGATCCCGTGCTGATGCAGACTTTCACCGCCCAGATCGACGCCCTCGGCGTCGACTTGCCCCCGGCGGCCATCAAGATAGGCCTGTTGCCGACCCGGCTCCATGTGGAGGTGCTGGCCCGGCGGCTTGATACCCTGACGGCCCCCTTCGTGGTCTATGACCCGGTGGCCATCGCCAGCACAGGCACCCCCATGGCCGAAGCCAACATGCTGGCGGCGGTGTGCGAACATCTGCTGCCGCGCCTCTCCCTCATCACCCCGAACGGCCCCGAACTGGAGGCGCTGACTGGCATTCCCGCCAGCAGCCCTGAGCTGGTGCGGGCGGGGGCGGCGCGACTGCGCGAACTGGGCGCCCGCGCCGTGCTGGTCAAGGGCGGGCATCTGGGCTGGAGCGACGAGCTCTGCCTCGATTACTACCAGGACGAGCACCGCGAGTTCTGGCTGGCGGCGCCGCGTATCGACACCCGCCACGGCCACGGCACCGGTTGCTGTTATGCCAGCGCCATCGCCGCCGTGGTGGCGCAGGATCACCCGGTCGATGACGCCATCACGCTGGCGCGCGCCTACCTGCAACAAGGCTTGGCTGGGGCGCAAGGGGTGGGGGCAGGTCCTGGCCCCATCGCCCATCTCGGCTGGCCAGCGGATCTTGCCCACTTCCCCCGCGCCGTGCTGGCGGGGTCGAGCCTGGATCGCCGTTTTGGTCTCTATCCCGCCTGCGAGGCCCGCCTGCCCGGGGGCCCCTTTGCCGCGACCGAACAGCATCTGGGTCTCTATCCTGTGGTGGATTCGGTCAAGTGGCTCAGGCGCCTGCTGGGAGCCGGGGTCAAGACCCTGCAACTGCGCATCAAGAACCTGCCCGCCGCCCAGGTGGCACCGGCCATTGCCGAGGCGGTAGCGCTGGGTCGCCGCTTTGGTGCGCGGCTCTTTATCAACGACTACTGGCAGCAGGCCATAGCCGCGGGTGCCTATGGCGTGCATCTGGGGCAGGAGGACATGGAGACGGCGGATCTCGCCGCCATCCAGGCCGCCGGCCTGCGCCTCGGTCTCTCCACCCACGGCTACTTCGAGCTGATGCGGGCCCGCGAACTGGCCCCTTCCTACATAGCGCTGGGTCATATCTTCCCCACCAACACCAAGCAGATGCCGTCCCGCCCCCAGGGGTTGGTGCGACTGCAACGCTACCAGGCACTCATGCGCGACTGGCCGACGGTCGCCATCGGCGGCATCGGCGAGGATCGCGTGGCTGCGGTACAGGCAAGCGGGGTCGGCAGCATTGCCCTTGTGTCGGCCATCACGGCAAGCGATGACTGGCAGGGGGCAACAGCCCGATTGCTGGCAGCAGTGGGGGCGGGGGATGAGCCCTGCTCTGCGCTTATCCATCAGGTCATCACGCAGCAGGAGGCCGATCATGCTCTCTGATGCGGAATACCTGCGCTACGGCAGGCAACTGATGCTGAGCGAAATCGGCGAGGCGGGGCAGGCGAGGCTGAAAGAGGCATCCGTGCTGATCGTCGGCCTCGGCGGGCTCGGCTCGCCGCTGGCCCTCTATCTGGCCGGAGCCGGGGTGGGCACCCTCTGGCTGGCCGACGGCGATACGGTGGATTCCAGCAACCTGCCGCGCCAGATCCTGTTCGATTCCGAGGCGGTCAATCACTCCAAGGCCGAGCTGGCCCGCGAGCGGTTGGCGGCCCACAACCCCCATGTGGAGCTGATCGCCATCAATCAGCGGCTCGATGAGCAGAGCCTGCCCGCCTTCGTGGCCGAGGTGGATCTGGTTGTCGACTGCTGCGACAACCTGGCCAGCCGTCACGCCATCAACGCCGCCTGTGTGGCCCAGCACAAGCCCTGGATCTCGGCTGCCGCCGTCGGCTGGCAGGGTCAGCTGATGGTACGAACCGCCCCCGAGCACGCCTGCTACGCCTGCCTCTATCCGCTGGATACCCGCATCACGGAGAGCTGCCAGAGCAGCGGCGTCACCGGCCCCCTGGTGGGGGTGATGGGCGCCTTGCAGGCGCTGGAAGCCTTGCGTCTGCTGCTGGGCAAACCCAGCCCGGTGGAGGGAACCCTGCGCCGTTTCGATGCCCTGACCCACGAGTGGCAGACCCTGGGGTTGTCCCCCGATCCCGCCTGCCCAGTGTGCGGCAGCGTCACCCTTGCCCAGCCCATGGAGGATGCGCAATGAAGATCCGATTGAACGACAGCGAGCTGGTGCTGACGACCAGCCCGGATAACCAGATCAGCGTGGCCGAACTGCTGGCGGCCCGCGAGGTTGCCCCGCAGGGGGTGGCGGTGGCCCTCAACGGCGCCGTGCTGCCCCGCAGCCGCTGGCCAGACACCCGGCTCAATGACGGGGATGAACTCCACCTTTTCACTGCCATCGCCGGAGGCTGAGATGCTGACCATAGCCGACCATGAATTTTCGTCCCGCCTCTTTACCGGCACCGGCAAGTTTGCCCGCCCGGATCTGATGGCGGCCGCCATCGAAGCAAGCGGCTCCCGGCTGGTGACCATGGCCATCAAGCGCCTCGAACCCGGCAAGCGCCACGACGATATCCTCACCCCGCTGCTGGCACTCGGGGTCAAGCTGCTGCCCAACACCTCGGGCGCCAAGACGGCCGCCGAGGCGGTGTTTGCCGCCCATCTGGCCCGCGAGGCGCTGGGGACTAACTGGTTGAAGCTGGAGATCCACCCCGATCCCAAATACCTGCTGCCCGATCCCATAGAGACCCTCAAGGCCGCCGAACAGCTGGTGAAAGAGGGTTTCGTGGTGCTGCCCTACTGCGGGGCCGATCCCGTGCTCTGCAAGCGGCTCGAAGAGGTGGGCTGCGCCGCCGTCATGCCGCTCGGCGCCCCCATCGGCTCCAATCAGGGGCTGGTGACCCGGGATTTCCTCGCCATTATCATCGAACAGGCGCGGGTGCCCGTGGTGGTGGATGCGGGGATAGGTGCGCCGAGTCACGCCGCCGCCGCCTTTGAGCTGGGGGCCGACGCCGTGCTGGTGAACACAGCCATCGCCGTGAGCCGGGATCCGGTCGCCATGGGCCGCGCCTTCGCGCTCGCCTGTGAGGCAGGTCGCAGCGCCTATCTGGCGGGCCTCGGCGCGCGCGGCCTGCAAGCCAGCGCCTCCAGCCCGCTCACCGATTTTCTGGGGGCGTTATGAGCCTGATCACAGGGCAAGACTCGGTGGCGATGGCCTCTCTCGTCCCAATTCCCGAGATGGATGGGGTCAGCTCCCCTCTCCCTCTGGGAGAGGGGCTGGGGGTGAGGGCATCAGAGGCGAGGGCCGAGACCGCGTCTTTCGTAGACCGCTGGCGCGAGCTGGAGTGGGACGATATCGGCATGCAGATCCGCGCCAAGACCACTCGGGATGTCGAGCGAGCGCTGGCCAATCCACGCCGCACTCTGGCCGACTTTATGGCGTTGATCTCGCCAGCCGCCGAGCCTTTCCTGCCCCAGATGGCGGCTGAGGCCGAGCGCCTGACCCGCCAGCGTTTCGGCAATACGGTGGGCTTCTATGTGCCCCTCTATCTGTCGAACCTCTGTGCCAACGACTGCACCTACTGCGGCTTCTCCATGAGCAACCGCCTCAAGCGCAAAACGCTGGATGCAGAGGAAATTGAGCGCGAATGTCTGGCCATCAAGGCGCGCGGTTTCGACAGCGTGTTGCTGGTGACCGGCGAGCACGAGAGCAAGGTGGGCATGGCCTATTTTCGTGAGCATCTGCCGCAGATCCGCCGCCATTTCAGCGCCTTGGCGATGGAGGTGCAGCCACTGTCGCAAGCGGATTACGCCGAGCTAAAAACCCTGGGGCTGGATGCCGTCATGGTCTATCAGGAGACCTATCATGCCCCCAGTTACGCCCGCCATCATCTGCGCGGCAACAAGCAGGATATCGACTGGCGGCTCGCCACCCCGGAGCGACTGGGCAGTGCCGGCATCGACAAGATAGGGCTGGGGGCGCTGATTGGCCTCTCTTCGGATTGGCGTGCCGACAGCTATTTCGTGGCCGAACACTTGGCCTGGATGGAACGTCAACACTGGCAGAGCCGCTATTCGCTCTCCTTCCCGCGTCTGCGCCCCTGCACCGGCGGCCTGCAGCCCGAGGTGGTGATGTCGGACAGGCAGCTGGTGCAGCTTATCTGCGCCTGGCGCCTCTTCTCGCCGACCCTGGAGTTGTCGCTCTCCACCCGGGAATCCCCTGCGTTTCGCAACGGCGCCCTGCGCCTTGGCATCACCCAGATGTCGGCGGAATCGCGCACCCAGCCCGGCGGCTATGCCGAAGGAGATGCAGAGGAGCTGGAACAGTTCGCCATCCATGACGACAGATCCCTCGGTGAGGTCGCGGCCGCCGTGCGGCAGGCTGGGTTGCAGCCGGTGTTCAAGGATTGGGAACCCTTCTTGGGCCGATAGGGGCGGCCACGCCCCCTTTGCCAGTGGCATTCGGTGAGTTCAGTCAAACTCCGTGCCTGTGGCGAGCAGGCACGGCTGCGCCGTGCAATCGTAGGGTCGATTAGCCGTCAGGCGTAATCGTCCGCTTTGTTGTGTGGGGATGGTGGATGGCACGGCTTCGCCGTGCAGGATGCGAGGCCGCTGGCCTCGACGGGGTTTCGCCCGCCCTTCGGGCTTGGGCGAGTGACTTTTCTTTGCGTGGCCAAAGAAAAGTCACCAAAAGAAAGGCCACCCCCGCTTATTCGCCCGACTTACGTCGGGTTCCTTCGGCTCACCCGCTTGTCCGACGGCACGCGCCGACGGGCCGTCCCTGGCCCGGCGCCGCTCGCTCGACATCCTGTCTCGCGGCCTGGACAAGCGTGCTCGCCTCAGCGAATAAGAGGGGGAAACCAAGTCGTGCCTATCCTGTCTCTCCGAGTTGGGGGGCAAATCCCACCTTACTTGTGTAGTTGTCAAAGGGTGGGAGCCTCAATGCCGTTGCACCTATTACTACTCAAGCTAGTGAAGTGAATAATCAAAACCACGCTGACATTTTTTCGGTAGCTTGACAAATTGATGAAATCGCAAGATCATGCAAGGACATTTCACCGAGCACCCTATGGGCTACACCAACTCTTTGGCAGAGGATCTCTAAAGTATGAACAAACCGTGGGAATTAAATCCGGCATTATCCCAAGAAAGACTAAAGCAACTTGCATCTCTTATCCGAAATGTCAGAGATGATGTTGTTGATAGACACGATGATGAGCTTGGTGATACTGCTCGCGCGACAGGTATGAGGGCTTATGAGTGCTCGCGTAACCGAATTATTCGTGCCGCTGCCGATAATGCGGGATGGCCATGGCTTGGAATTGTCAAACCAGATGGGAAATTTACGTTCTCTGTTGGATCTGTTCCTGTTCGACTGTATCGCGGGAGACCTTCTTGCCCAGAGGAACGCAGATTAATTCCTTCGGTTGAGGCAATGAAACAAATGTCGCTATTGCCTCCAGAAATTGGAGATGCAGCAACCGTACTTTGGTTTTTTGCTATTGAAGTAGATGAGTTTCGCTATGTAGAACGAGTCACATTTTCTGGTTTTCAGAATGGTGTTCAAATTTCCATTTGGGAAATTTCACTTGATGAACGTGTCCCTGCTCTGGGTCTTATTAACGAAGTTCTTCCTGAGCCTATTAAAATTGATAAAGCATCTATCTCCATTAAGAGAAAAATCAAAAAGGTGGAGGATAGTGATAATGGTTAGTAGATTATGTCCATGACTTTCTATGGTGAGCGACTTCGTCTGGCTCGCATATTAAATGGCTTTACCTTGCAAGAGTTGGGTGAAGCTGTATCTGTATCTAGGCAAAGCATACATCAGTATGAGAGTGATATTCGTGCTCCTGCATCTGATGTCACGAATGCTCTTGCCGAATCTCTAAGAGTACAGCCATATTTTTTTGAAAGACCTCTTTCTGGCGATGTGAAACCAGAACAATGCCATTTTAGAAAGAGACAGACCACCCCTGTTGGTGTAAAAGAGCGAGTCCAGGCATATAGTACAGTCCTCGAACAACTAGTGGCAGAGTTGCATGAGCATTTGGATATGCCTGAGAATAAATTCAATCTCATCGACAACAGTAAAATAGATGAACTAACTTCACCGATAATTGAAAAAATTGCGGAAGGTGCCAGAGCAAGATGGGGGCTATCGCTAGATGCTCCCATAGACAATATGATTAATGTTGTTGAAAATCAGGGTGCAATTGTTACTTGCTTTGATGGTGTGTCTGAAAAGGTTGATGCACTATCAGTTAATAGAAAATATCCCATCATAATTCGAAACTCTGCCAAAGAAAGTGTATGTAGAATGCGTTTTGATTTAGCCCATGAGTGTGGGCATTTAGTTATGCATGATGGGATTGAAACTGGTTGTAAGCAAACTGAACGTGAAGCGGATGCCTTTGCTAGTGCCTTTCTTTTTCCTCGTAGCTCTTTTGCTAGAGAGTTTCCACCTTGCCTAGGAAGAGACGGAATTATTAATTGGAAAAAAATATATGATCTCAAGGTTAGATGGAAGGTGAGTGCAAAGGCGATAATATATCGAGCCCATTTTTTGGGCTTTATTAACGCGCAACAATATAGAGGTGCCAATGTTTGGTTTAGTCAGACACGGCAAACAAGAAAAGAAAGATTAGATGATGAAATGGTTATGGAAGAGCCACATGTTTTACAGGAGAGCATCTCACTGCTCAAGAATGAATTAGGAATATCATTTGATATGCTTGCTGAGAAGCTTGGGGTACATGCAAGACTTTTAGCAGATATCAGTGGTGTTGACTATGAAGAAGTTGATGATATTGCATTTGATGATGTAGTCGTTCCATTTAATTTTTGATATTTATAGTGGCCCCGTTAGGGGCCATGTTTATTTTGACAAGGATATATTATAGAGTTGTTATGTATGTCTGCCTCATAGAACATGAGTAATGGTATTTTCAAAATAGTAGTAATTTATTTTTTCTTGTTTGTGGAAGATGGGGCGGGTGAATCGTAACGCTCATATGCTGCTGACTTACCTTGTTCGTATATAGTTGATTGTTTCTCCGCTGAGACGATTTGACTTAGCTACTTTGTAGCAGCGCAAAAATCGATATCAGCATCTTCCCTCTGGATGCGGTCAAGCAGGCTATTCTTGATGCCCGATTTCCAATGACAGAAGCAAGTTGGTCATCCTTTCCAGTTTAAAGCTGCTTTAGGTAATCGGTTAGCGAGAAGGGCTGAGCAAATTCCTTCATGCCTACCAATCTGTCCAGCTCTGCCTGACCAATCTGCTGCAACTGGGTTTGCTGGGCCGGAGTTAGCGTAGTGGCCCTCGCCTTGATCAAGGTGTCGAGAAAACTACGGTCTCCCTCTACGGCTTGATGAAATGCCTTGAGCGCCAACGCATCGACCTCTGCTGCAGTGCAGCGTTCCATGCTTTTCTCATGCAGATAGATAAGCACGGTCGCCTGTTGCTCCCTCTCCAACGACCAGAAGGAGTCGCTTTGCGCGGGCAGTGCGGAGCTGTGTTGTGACTTGATCGCTTCACAGCGCTCAAACGCCGGATCCAGATCGTGCAGTGACAGTGCAAGGGCGTTTGAGCTGATCGCAAGTAGCGGGAAGAGCAAAGCAAGACCGTTGAGGCCGTTGCGTAGGACCTCAACGTCATTGGCTTGCGGAGGTTGGGGGTTGGTTAATTGCATAGTACTTCCTGCTTGATGGTGTTTATCGTGCCGCAGCTTCCAGCGCGGCTATCTCGCCACCGCTTATCAACGGCAGATTCCGGCTGATCTGCTCCACCGGCCAATTCCACCAGGCGAGGGCGTTGAGGCGGGCTATGGTGTCGTCGTCAAAGCGGTAGCGGATCACCCGGGCTGGGTTGCCGCCGACGATGGCGTAGGCGGGTACGTCTCCGGTGACCACCGAGCGGGCGGCGATGATGGCGCCGTTGCCGACATTCACGCCCGGCATGATCAGCGCGTCATAGCCAATCCAGACATCGTTGCCAATCACCGTATCCCCCTTGTAAGGCAGCGTACCCGGCGCGGGGACTGCGCTCTCCCAGCCGTTGCCGAAGATAAAGAAGGGGTAGGTGGAGAAGCCGGAGCTCTGGTGGTTGGCGCCGTTCATGATGAACTTGACCCCGCGGGCGATGGCGCAGAACTTGCCGATGATGAGCTTGTCGCCGATGAAGGGGAAGTGATAGAGGACGTTGCGCTCAAAGCCTGCCGAGTCTTCCGGGTCGTCGTAATAGCTGTAGTCACCCACCTCGATATTGGGCCCCTTGATGGTGTTCTTGATAAAGCACACCTGGGGGAAGCCCTTCATGGGGTGGGGATCGGCGGGATCGGGTCCGTGCAAGATGCTCTCCTTTCGAATCTGTCGGCACACTACCGTAAAGGAAGTTGATGATGGCATGCCACCTTTTTGTGGTGGTGCACTCGCCAGCCTTTGTCGCCCCGTCGTCATGTGCGCATCGACCCGGGGCGGGTTTGTCTCTAGCATGGAGCTGATGCGGGGCCTGGGCTCCGTCACGGGCTTTTGACGAAGTCCGTTCCACGGACTGATGGCGGAGAGAAGAGATGATGAATATGCGTTCCTTGTTGATGGTGGGGGCCCTGCTCCTGGGCGGTTGCAGTATCAATCCCTATGGCGGTACCCCGGCGCCTGTCACCGAGCCGGATCAGCCTGTGATCCAGCCAGAGAAACCTGTGACCAAGCCGGATGCCGGGGCGCCACTACCCAAGCCGGTGGCCCCGACCGGGCTGGCGCTTTCCGTGGCGGATGCCTTCGTGCAGGCCCCCGAGGTGCGGGAGCTGGCGCAGAGTGGCAATGCCGTGCTGCTGCTTACCCCGCCCCGAGACGGCACCAATGACGAGCTCGATACCAGCACAATGGCGGCGGCCATGAGCAAGCGGATCCAGTCCAAGAGCGGTTTTCGCTTCGTCGATCCCGGTCAGGTGGCCGCCATCACGGGGCAGCTCGAGTATCAGCAGGGGAGAATGAATCCGGCATCCTTGGTACGACTCGGCCGCCAGACCGGGGCCGGTTACATGCTCTATGGGGATCTGGTGTCCGAGGGGAGTCGCTATCGGCTCACCATGAGCCTGATGGAGCTGCGCAGTGGCGAGCTGCTCTGGAACGGCAGCCGCTCCGCCAGCCACTGAACATGACAAAGAGGCTTGATTGCGATTGCATTCAACCCTCTTGTTTCCATGACCCTGGCTGCGCCTGTTACTGCCCCGTCTTCTTCAGAAAATAGGTGATATGCCCAGGCGGCATATCCGGCAGTTCGCCAAAGACGGTGTAGCCCTGCTTCTGGTAGAAGGGCAGGGCCTGGAAGCTGGTGGTTTCCAGATGAAAGTGGGTGATGCCCTTGTCGCTGGCATATTGCTCCATGGTGGCGAGCAGGCGGGCGCCCCAGCCGTCCTTGCGGATGCCTTCGTCGATCCAGAGCCAGTCCACGTGCAGCCAGCCCCACTTGATATCGGCGACTATGCCACCGAGCACCTTGCCTTGTTCATCCTTGATAAAGCTGGCGATCCGCTCGCGCAGGTGTGTACCAGCCTGGGCTGTGTTGTAGCCAGACAGGCCGATCCGCAGGGCATCGAGCTCCTCATCCTGCGGCGGTAGGGGCGGGGTCAGTCGCATATTGGCTCCAGGTCCATGAAAAGAGCCTCAATAAATAAGGGTTTGGACTCAATCTGGTCAAGCCTTCCGGCCACAGAACCGGAAATTATCTATTCCCGGTGACCTGTTTCGACGCTCAGATAAAAGCTTTACGACCGGGGGACTCGTCAAATCTCTGGAAAATAGCAGGCGGCGATATCGACGGGCTGATCCGGGCAGCCGGGCAGATAGAAGTGCCAGCCGGCGTCGGAGAAAGCGCGCAGCTCACTTTCGACAAATTTCAGGGCCAGGCTCAGGGCCTGCAAGGCGTCTATGCCATGGATAAAGGTCTTGTCGCCAAGCCCGGCCAGCTTCACTTTGCAGCGATAGTCGCCACTGGTGGATTTGGGGTCGGGTTGCGGGGCGCCAATGGCAATTTTCAGGGTCACCTGTTCGCCCTCCAGGCTCACGGCATCGAATTTGGCGGTGACTATGGTTCTCTTCATCTGGATATTCCTTCTCCGGTTGACGGCCGTCCTCGCTTGCTGGCGCTGAGCTGGCGTCCCTGGGCGGCTGATGGGGTGGCAATAGACTCAAGATGGTCAGCCTAAAGGAACTGCCCCAGCGAAACAATCACTTGCCTGTGCGCAGTGTGAGCGGGATCGGCTTCTCCGGGGACAGTGCTCGGCCCCGCATCACAATCCGCAGGCCCGGCTTGCCGGGGTGAAGGATATTCAGAACGCAGTCTTGTCATTGCTGAAGTCAATTAATTCAGAAGACGGCATAATTGTTTTTCACAAAACCATTATCTATATTTTTGATATTACCAGATGGATTGTTGGTCATGCTTATATGATCGACTGATTAATGTATCGTTTGCCGTGATGTTATGATTCTGAAATCAAGCGGTTGTATTCTGGTCGAAATGATACATTCTGTTTTCATTTCAAACAAAGTTATTCAAACAGTCATGAATTATTAACCTTGACCTTGATTGCGTTTTCAACGATGGTAGCGTGGCATATCCGTTTCATATTGGCTGTCCTGTTGACCGCTGACGGGTTTGTGTTTTCTAAAAAATGAGTACGATGTGCGCAGACATATCACCTGCCTATTACACGGGCCAATAAAATAATGTGACAGACAAATAAGGTGTATATCGCAATGAGTATAGCTATTGCTGAAAAGAATAATTCAGTCTCAAAGTTGAAATGGGAGAGAAGTGATTCGGTATGGACCATGGGCTTATATGCCACAGCCGTCGGTGCCGGAACCCTTTTTCTCCCCATTACCGTTGGCAGTAATGCTCCGATCATACTGCTGTTTATTTTATTGGCAGCATTTCCGCTCTCTTATTATTCCCACCGCGCCTTGAGTCGCTTCGTGTTATCCAGTTCCCATCGGGAAGGGGATATTACCCATGTGGTGGAGGAACATTTTGGCCCCAGGGCGGGCAAGCTGCTGATGCTGGTCTATCTGATGGCCTTCTACCCCATCATTCTGGTCTACAGCATCTCCATCACCAATGCCATCGAGAGCTTCATGGTGCATCAGATGGGCGGCGCAATGGTCAGCCGTGGCTGGTTGGTGCTGGCGGTGATGCTGGGGCTGCACCTGATCTTGCTGACCGGCAAACAGGTGGTGGTCTCTGCCATCAGCGTGCTGGCGCTGCCGATGATCGCCTTCCTGCTGGGTATCTCTTTCTACCTGTTGCCCCAGTGGAGCCTCTCCTATTTCACCGAGAGTCAGGCGGTGGATTGGCGTGATCCCGCCGTCTGGAAATCCCTCTGGCTGATAGTGCCGGTGATGGTGTTTTCATTCAGCCATGCGCCCATTATCTCCTCCTTTACCGCCGCCCAGAAAAAGCGCTGCCATGTGAGCGCCCATGTGCGCAGCCAGCGCATCATCAAGTGGAGCAGCCTGCTGATCTGCGGCAGCGTGCTGTTTTTTGTCATCAGCTGTGTGATGAGCCTGAGTCAGGCGGAAATGGCGCTGGCTCGTACCGACAATATTTCCGTGCTGTCGGCGCTGGCGAACAAATTTTCCAATCCGCTTATCGCCTATGTGGGTCCGCTCATCGCCATTCTGGCCATGTCCAAATCCTTCCTCGGCACTTCAATGGGGGTGAACGAGGGGACTGTGAGCATGGTGAGCGGCGCTTGCCGGGGGCTTGGGCTCTCCCTCGGGGAGGTCACCATAGCCAGGGTCTCATCCGTCATCCTGTTCGTGGTGACCGGCGTCATCACCTATCTGAACCCCAATGTGCTGAATATCATAGAGAAGGTGAGCGGCCCCCTGATAGCGGTGATCCTGTTCCTGCTGCCCGCCTACGCCATCTATCGTCTGCCGGCGCTCAAGGGGTATCGCGGTGCGAGCACACTGTTCGTGATGGTGGTGGGTCTGCTCGCCATCTCCGCGCTGATCTATGACCTGATCTGACGGCCTGCATGCCGCATGAAACAAAAGGGGCGACCACCTGGTCGCCCCTTTTTCGTCTGCGTGACGGGTCAACCCAGCAGGGTCGAGACGCTCTGCCCCGCCATCAGCAGGCCTATGGCCAGGGCGCTGAACCAGACCAGGGTCGCGCTGACCAGCAGGTAGCCGCTGGCGACGAACAGGCCGTCTCGCTGCAGCATGCCGATGGCCAGCAGCAGAATGGCCCAGGCGGGCATGGCGTTGGTGAAAGGGATAGCCCCCAGCGGCAGCATCAGCAACAGGGCGGCCAGCATGAGCAAGAGGCCGTTGCAGCGGTTGATGGCACTGCTGCCGGTCAGCAGCAAGAAGCGTGGGCGAATGAAGCGATCGATGCGGGCCAGCAAGTCAGCGCCCTTGTGCAGGGTCGGCTTTAGCTGATCGGCGGCGAAGCGGCGTTCCATCAGGATGGCGGGCAGCCAGGGCACACGGTTGAGGGTGATGCCGATACCGATAAACAGGATCAGCAGGCCAAACGGGGTACTGACGCCCGGGATGGAAACCGGCAGCAGGAAGGGCACAGTGAGCAGCACGCAAAACAGCAACATGCCCTGTTCACCCACTAGGGCCAGCATCTGACGCAGGCTGATATGGCTCTCCTCTATGGCGTGGGCGGTTGCCCGCAGTGTGTCGGAGAGCTTGTGTTGTGGGTCCTTGAGTTGCGCGGCAACCATTCCCGAGTTTCCTTCTGATGAGTGGAATCGGGTCACCATGACCCGGTTGCGCGCCAGCATACGTGGCAGAGGTTAATCGCCGATGAATAACGGCGGCGGCGATGAGTGGCCTGGTGGCGGGATATGGTCGCGGCAGCTGAGTGTGATCCTCCCTGCGAAAATGGGTTGATACAGGCCTGGTTTAGGATGGGGGTCAGGGGGCTCTGATATGCTTGGTGGGCACTGGTGCACGAGCAGAGGAACTGTGATGAAACGAGCGGGGATCATGATGATGGGGCTCTTGCTGCCGCTGGGGCAGGCATGGAGCGCCGACGGCGAGGCAGGACTTGGCTGGCAGGTGACGCCGTTTTTCGGCTACAGCTCGTCCATCGACTTCGAGGCGAACGATGACCCCCAACCCGTGCCTGTCTCCACCAAGCTGGAGTCATTGCAGGGGGATAGTTCCGGCAGCTGGGGCCTGTTCATCAGCAAGGAGGTGGATGACCCCGGCATGATAGAGCTGCTCTACAGCCACCAATCCACCCGCCTCTCCCCGGATCAGTCGGAGCGGCTGACGGTGGATACCCTGCACTTCGCCGGAGCCCTCACCCTGTCGGACAACCTGATGGCCCCCTACATAGGCGCCGGCATAGGGGCGACGCGCTTCGCCGCCTACGACAGCGAGCTGGCTCCTTCCATGTCGCTGGCGCTCGGGGTGCAGCCACGCCTGACCGAGCATCTGGCGCTGCGGGCCGAGGTGCGCGGCTACGGCACTCTGGTCAACGACAACAGCCAGTTTCTCTGCAACCCGGACGACTGCGTATTCAAGGTGCGCGGCGAGCTGGTGACCCAGTGGCAGGCCAATATCGGTCTGACCCTGAGGTTTTGATGCCTGTCAGCGCTGTGGAGTGCAGTGTCAGACAATGCCGCGGGTGGTCCGGCTAAGGGGCTCGTTGACGTCAAACAGCTTGTACTGCACAGCGCTGGCGCCCATGGCGAGCACCCGCTGCTCATGCATCTTGGCGTAGTTCAGGGCGCTTGCCTCATCCTCGAACAGATAGATGCCACCCGCCTCGCCGGTGCGCGGGTTCTCGGTCCAGATCTTGGAGATAAAGCCAGGATCAAGGGTGATGGACTTGGCCAGCGGCATGGCGTCATCGCTCGCACTCTCCATCCCCAGGTGCCCCCCAGAGTGGAATATGCCCTGAGCCCGCTTGGTATTGCTCTGCTCCCGCTGTTGCAGCAGATGCACGACTTGGCGTTGAGCCACGCTGAGCTGCTGGCGCAGAGTGGGGATGGCCCCGACTCACCGGCTATCGAACCGGGCTAGCCTGCTGCCGACCAGGCCATTACCCATTCGGCGCAGTGGGTGTGGGGATCCTGCTGTTCGGCCTCTATCTGGAAGCCCTGAGCGAGATAGAAGTCGCAGCTGGCACGATTTTGCTGGTACACCTGCAGGCGCAGCGCTGGCCGTTGCCGTTTGGCGTGGGCCAGCAGAGCCTTGCCATAGCCGCGTCCCTGCTGCGCCGGAGCTACGAAGATGGCGGCCAGGGTCTCTTCATACAGGGAATAAAACCCCAGCGCAGTGTCATCTTGCCAGAGCACATAAGAGTCGGCGGCGGGCAGGTAGGTCTCCCGCATCGGCGCCAGGTTGGCGTGCCAGTAGGCCGGGTCGATGAAGTGGTGCGCCTGCAGAGAGGCCTCCAGCCAGATGGTGAGGACGTCCTCCATGTCGGACGGAGTGAAGGGGCGGATCTGCATGGGTGTCTCGTCTGGATTCGTTACAAAAGGAGCATGGTAACAGCGCCAGTCTCGCCGTCACCTTGTGGGTGGCCAAAGTGCTGCCCTCATAACAAAAAGGCGACCCGCAGGTCGCCTTTTGCCGCTTAACCGGCGTAGGGGAGAGAAGAGTGGTGCAACACTATGCGGACTTTGCCGTCATCCCCCTTCTTGAAGCCCCAGGTCTTGTCGACCGTGGTCTCCTTGTTGTCCCTGTCTGTCAGGTGAACCTTGCCCATGGTCAGGGCCATGTCGCCGTTGATATAGATGGCAGCGTTGTCGTAGTTGTAACTTTTCCAGTTCTTGAGGGCGAAGCCGGTGTCGGCGGGATAGGCCTTGTTGTTGCCGACGAAGTAGGCCAGCGCCCCTTCCTGATTGATGCGGAAGGTCTGTTCGCCTCCGGCCAGGGTGGGCTTGAACAGGACAGGGCCATTGTTGTAGCCGTAGGCGCTGTCGAGCACTGTCGTGGCCGTCGTTTTGGCCTTCTCTATGCCGCCGGTGCGGTAGTCGTCGCTGATCTGGATCAGGGCCTTGCCCCAGGCATCCTGCGCGGCTTTGATCTCGGCTTCAGTGATGTTGTTGTTGGCGATCTCGGCGGCACTGAGGGAGCCGCTGGCGGCGAGCAGAACGAGGACAAGGCCGTATTGCTTGGTAAATGACTTCTTGGTGAGCAACTTCATGCGGTCATGACTCCAGGTTGGGTTTCGCGTTAAGGAGACCGGAGTTTATCTGTCGGCGATGAATAAAAATTGAACCACCCGTTCAGTCGCGAGTAGGGAGGGATCGGCATAGCTCCCGCCTCCTCTCCTCTCAGTCTCACATATCCCCCCTCAACGGGCGCGCAGCAAGCTGCGGCTGGCCCGGGTTGCCGCCAGCAGCCGGTAGGCGAGCAGGGAGAGGGTGATCAAGGCCGGTACCTTCAGCAGTTCCCACCAGAGCAACTTTCCCTGCGGGCCAAAGATCATCAGCCACACCACCAGCATCATGTGCAGGCAGTAGAGACCCAGCACCCTGGGTGCCTGGCGTTCCAGCCAGCTGCCCCTGCCCCAGCCAGGGTTGGCCAGCAGCAGGCCGAACAGGCCCAGGCCCCAGGGGAGCGAGCCGAGCAGGAAGTCGTGACGACTGAGGGGCACGTCGGCGAAGTACAGCAAGCCCCAGGCTTCCAGTGCATAGATCCCCATTCCCACGCCCAACAGCAGGGCGCTGCGTCGGGTGTCCGGCCGCCAGTGACGGGCCCGCAGCTCGGCGCCCAGCGCCACGAAAATCGAGGAGAAGAAGGGACCGTTGCGGGTCAACAGTGCCCACTCGCCCCCGAGAAGCGGCTGGCCATAGGATCCGCCGAGCAGGGCCAGCAGGTAGAGCAGCCCGCCGAGCACCAACGCCAGCCGGGGCAGCCCAATCCTGTGACACAGTGCCTGCAGCAAGACGGCCAGCATCAGGGCGGGCAGGAACCAGAGGTGGATCATGCCACCCACCCACCAGGCATTGAGGGGGTCCCCCAGCTGCATCTGCCACTGGCTCGCCATGGCCGGCAGGTAGCCTTGCTCAATCGCCGCCAGCGGGTTGAAGGGCATCAGCAGATAAATGAGGCTCCACACCAGCCAGAGTCCCAGCAGAGGGCGGCAGTAACGCAGTGCTGCCGTCATGGGGTTGCCTGCGGCGAGGGCTGGTTGCAGGAAGTAGCCGGCGCACAGAAAGAAGAGCGGGACCGCGAAGCGGCACAGCTGGTTGATGATGCCCCCCAGCCAGAGGTAGAGGGCGTCATTCCACAGTGTGGGGTCGAACGGATTGCTGAAGGGGGAGAGGTGAATGGTCATCACGGCCATGATGGCCACTACTCGCCCGCACTCTATGCTGGAGATGCGCATTATGCCTACTGCCGTCTGGAGTCGAGGCCGCACCCTAACAGTCGCGAGCGGCCCCCATCCAGTCACGGCGCCGACAAGTGTGACCCCCATCGGCAGCCGGTTACCCTTTGTTACTTCGGCGGCGAGCGGGGTTACCGCCCGTGAGAGCCGGATCCCGCTTTGGTGTCGGTAAATGGGCTAGAGCAGAGCGACCAGCACAGTGGCGACGGCGCCTGTCAGCAGCAGGGCTATGCCTCTGCCGGCCGGGCCGTGCAGCTTGTTCCACATCAGCAAACTGGTGAGCGCCAGCAGCAACATGGCCAGCGCCGCCAGATCGCCGAACAGCTGCCAGGAGAGGCCTGTACCCATGCCGCGATGCAGCCGGTTCAGGCTGGCGGCGAAGTTGGCCTGCTGCAATTCGGTGCGAACCAGCAGGGTCCCCTCCACATAGCTGGCCGCCACGCTCTGGCTGAGGGTGACGCCGCGCATCTCCCAGCGGGCCGGCAGTGTGAGAGGGCCCATCGGGGTGGGCAGGGTCTGGGCCGGTGTGATCATGGCGCGTCCCTCCTCAAAGCCCTCCGGATAGCGCTGTTGCAGCAGGGTTTTCAGCTCGTCCGGGCTGGCCAGCGGCGCATTCAGCGCTATCTCCTCGCTCGACTTGTCGGTATGGGGGCCGGGAATGGGGAGCGCGGCCCTGTGTTGCAGCCACAGGCCGGTCAGGCCGTAGAGCAGCATCAGGGTAAGGGTGGCAAAGCCGGCCCAGGCATGGATGCGGCGCACCCATTTGTTGTTGTGAAGAGGGAGTTTTTTGCGTTTCATATTTTGCGCTTCATAAAAATCTGGCCAGCAATCGCTGGCCAGGGGTCATCTGTGATGAAAGGAAGATCAGAAACGGTAGGCTGCGCTCAGATTCAGCTGGCGGGGCGTGCCCGGCAGGATCTGGGAGGCACTGGTGGCGCTGACGAAGTAGTCGTGGTCGGTCAGGTTCTCGGCGCTCAGCTGGGCTTCCCATTGCTGCCAGCGGTAGCCTGCGCGGGCATCGAAGCGGGCATAGCCGGGCAAGGTGGTGGTGTTGGCGTTGTCGGCGAAGCGATCGCCTACCGCAGTCACGCCGGTTTCGCCGAACCAACCCTGCTGGCCGCTCTCATAGCCGGCAAACAGCTGGCCGTTCTGGCGGGAGACGTTCATCGGCCGCTTGCCCTGCAGATCCGCATCCGCCTTCACCTGCTCGGCGTCCTGAATGGCGATGCCGCCGCGCAGGTAGAGCTCGTCGGTCAGCTGGGCGCGGGCACTCAGCTCTATGCCATCTGTGCGCTGCAGACCGGTGAGGGTCACCTTGGTGGGATCCAGCGGGTCTTTGCTGCGCTTGTTGTACATCTCCAGCCGGTAGAGAGAGAGGGTGGTCGCCAGGCGGCCATCCAGCCAGTCGCTCTTCACGCCCCCCTCGTACAGCCGGGTGTTCTGGGGATCCAGACTGTTGTTCTTGTCCCCCGGTGTGATGCCGATAAGCTCCCCGCCAACCGGCGTGAAGGTCTTGCTGTAGGAGCTGTAGAAGGCGTGATCCTCGAGGGGATTCCACACCAGCCCCAGCCGCGGGCTCAGGCTGGTGACCGAGAGGGTCTCTTCCTTGTTGAGGTCGTTGCGGCGGCTGGTGACGGTGAAGTCGTCGCGGCGCAAGCCGCCTACCAGATGCCAGTCACCCAGGCTGAGTTGATCCTGCAGATAGAGACCGTAACCGCGCACCCTGTGGTTGGCGTCGCTGGATAGCTTCATGGCGCCATCATAGGTGGGCAGTGAGCCGGGGTCGTAAAGATTGCCGGCCGGGATGGGGCTGGCGTTCTGGTAGAGCTTGGGGGTGCGCTCCTGCCAGTTCTGCTCCAACCCGATCAGCAGGCGATGCTCGACGGGACCGGTCTGCAGCTGGCCTTCGGCCTCTGTGTTGCTGATCAGGCTGTTGGCCTTGAGATCCTGCTGCCAGCGGGCACGGGTGACCTGATCCCCTTTGACGCTGGTGACATAGGTGTTGTCGAACTGGCTGTCGAGGGTGCTGTAGCCCAGCTGCTGGCGCAGTTGCCACTGATCATTGATGTCCCAGGAGAGGCGGGAGCGAGTGGATTGCGCCACGTCGTCGATAAAGTCGCGGCGGGTGTCGCTGTAGACATATTCCTTCGGCACGTCGGCCGGACGGCCATTGACGCCGGGAATGCCGCGATCCGGGGTGCGGTCGTGGGCATTGCGCTCGTACTGTACCAGCCAGTTCAGCTTGCCGCTGATCTCCCAGTTGGCGGAGGGGGCCAGCAGGGTGCGCTTGCTGGTCACGTCGTTGCGAAAACTATCCTTGTCTTCCTGTGCCAGGTTGAGGCGCAGCTGCACCCGTTCACCCGCCTCGGCATTGAGGTCGGCGGCCACGCGCCTGGTATCGAAACTACCCACCAGGGCGGTGACGCTGGACTCCTGGCCCTTCTGCGGTTTCTTGCTGACCCGGTTGATGATGCCGCCCGTGCTGCCACGGCCGTACAGCACTGCCGCCGGGCCCTTGAGCACCTCGACCCTCTCTATGTTGCCGAGATCCCGGGTGTACTGCATGTCATCGCGAAAGCCGTCCAGATAGAAGTCATTGCTGGCACTGAAGCCACGGATATTGACGCTATCGAAGCGGGTGTCACCGCTGGCGTTGACCCCAGGAATACCGGTCAGGGCCTCGCTCAGGGTGGGTTGGCCGAAGGCGGTCAGTTCGCTGGCCTTGACGCTGTCGATGGCCTGGGGCACCAGTTTGGCCGGGGTGTTGGTGCGGGTCGCGGTGGCGACCTCTTCATGCTGGCTGCGTTTGCCGACAACCGTCATGGTCTCGTCTTCGGCGCGAGCGCCGGCACTCAGGGCCAGCAGAGCCACGCCCAGCAGGGCGCGTGGGTGATTCGGTGTGTACATGTTGCGTGTTGACTCTTGAGGAAGCGACCTGATGGTCTGAACTTATTGATTTATTTATAATTATTGATTTATTTATAATTATTGGTTTCTCTCATTCGAGAGGATGCTAATGATATTGATTTTCATTAGCCCTGCAACATAAAGATGTGATGCAAATATGCAGGGGGATCGGATGGAGCGCACATGATGTCAGGCCCGTGTGGCTGGACGAGTGACTGGGGGTTGAGGGTATGGGCAGAAAAGTCCGGTGCTATGGCGCCAGTTGCTTGCCCAGCACCAGTCGCGGAGCCGGATCCGTCTGCAATGGTATCTCTTGCAGCGGCGTGCCCTGCAAGTGGCGGTGGATGATGCTGGCCGTCATTCGTCCCAGGGTGTCATAGCTGCTGATGGTGCTGACGGTACAGTCGTGTTGGACAAACTGCTCGGCGCTGCAGATGGTGGGGATGCCCGCCTCGTTGAGGGCGGCCAGCAGCTCGGGGGCGATGGAGAGCAGATAGCTGTCGGCGGCAAGGAAGACGATGCTCTGTTTCGCATCTTGCTGCAGGCGCTTGAGCTCGTTTGTGAGCCGCCGTTTGTCCGGTGCTATGCGCCAGGTCGTGAGGTCCCACTGGTAGCGACGGGCCTCGCGCAGCAGCATCTCGCCGGTCAGCAAGGTGTTCTGCTCGCGCGGGTTGAAGGGCAGCAGCAGCCCCTTGCTGTTGGGCAGATGTTTGCGGGCGTTGGCGAGCTGGAGTGCCATGGGCACCAGGTTGCTGGAACCTGCCACCATGGGGTTGTCGCTTCGCTCTTCTGACAGGATCCCTGCCCCGACAGGGTCAGACACTATATTGAAAATCAGTGGCTTGCGCTCACCGATCAGACTCTTGACCATGGTGGTGGCCGTGGTCCCGAAGCTGTAGATATAGTCGTATTGGGCGAGGGAGGGCAGCAGTTGCTGGCGCAGCAGTGTCGCCAGGGCAGAGCGATCCTGATTGGCGTTGAAGGTGATGAAGGTGGGGTTGTATCCCAGCCGGATCAGTTCGGCACGAAAGCCCCGCTCGGCATCGGTTTCACCGCGCCACAGCACCATGGCGATGGTCAGCGCCTGAACGGGAAAGGTGAACAACAGGCAGCAGCAGACAAGCAGGCGTAACAGCATGGTGATCTCCTCTTCATGGTTCTGTTGAGCCTAGGTCATGGCTGGATGCCGGGTTGACAGGGGGCCACAAAAAAACGCGCCGGCATAAGCCAGCGCGTTGTTTTTCTTGCTGAAAACCCGACTTAGAAGTCGTAACGGGCCGCCAGCTGGAAGTCATCTTTGTTGGCGGTTGCTTTACCGGCAACGCTGTCCAGGTTGTTGATGCGGTACTCGCCGATGACGCGTAGGTTCTTGTTGAACTTGTACTGGGCGCCCAGGGTGTAGTAATCCAGATTGTCTTTCTTGGTACCCGCCTTGTCCTGTTCCTGCTTGTTCCACAGTGCCATCAGGCCGAAACCGTTCTCGAAGTTGTAACCGAGCGCGGCTTCCCAACCTGTGTGGTCGGTGCCGGTGGCCAGGAAGTCGGTGCCGTCGGCATAGCTCAGGGCGGCATAGACGGCCTTGTTGTCGTATTTGGCGGAGATGAGCCACAGCTTGGCATCTTCTTCACCGTTCTTGTCACGGATCCCCACGTTGTAGGCGGTACCCAGTGCCAGATTGAACGGGAAGGTGTAGGCCACGGCGGCACCGTAGGCGGCATCGCTGTCCTTGCTGGTGGTCTCTTCGGTATCACCGCCATCGAACTTGTAGCTGGTGTCTATCTGGAAGCCGTTGAACAGGCCGGAGTATTTCAGCACTGAACCGGCACGGTTGGTGGCGAAGGTGTCGGTCTTGGCGCCGAGGGCTTCGTTGCCATAGCCATCGGAGAGGGAGACGTCAGTCCAGTCGGCAAGGAAGCCGGGGGCTCCCTTCTGGCGACCGAAGGTGATGTTGCCCCAGTCTGCGCCCACACCGGCGAACGCCAGGCGGGTCCGCAGGTTGTCCGAGTTGTCGCTGATGGTCTTCTCGCTGTCATTGATGTACATCTGCACTTCGTACTGGGCCAGCGCCTTCAGTTGGCTGTTGATCTGGCTATCCACCTTGGCGCCGAAGCGGACAAACTGGTTTGCACCCTGCTTGGCACTGTAATCATGAGTGCCATTCGGGTTTGCAGTGTCGACCCCTTCCTTCTTGTCACCGAAGAAATGGCCAGCGTAGATACGTCCATACAAATCCACCATCGTGGTGTCGTTTTTGTACACTTCAACGGCCTGAGCCTGGAAGGCCGCGGTGAGAGCCAGTGCCACTACAGTCAGCTTTTTCATCTTGATCCCTTGTTGCAAGCTTTTGTTTTAAAAGACGGGGCCATGCTAGGCAGGGGGAATGACGGCGGGGTGACAATCCCGTTAAGTGTCGATGGCGGTTTGATGTCAGTTTGGTGACGGTCCGGGATTTGTGTGACCATCCGCCACTTTTGCGCGCAAAGGTTTGCCCTTGTGATAGAATGCCGCCCGTTTTCGAGCTCCAAAGGTTGGATATGCGATGAGACGTGAACTGGCAATCGAGTTTTCCCGAGTGACGGAAGCGGCTGCACTGGCTGGCTACAAGTGGCTCGGACGTGGTGACAAGAATATCGCCGATGGGGCGGCCGTAGCGGCCATGCGCCATATCCTCAATCAGATCCAGATCGATGGTGAGATTGTGATCGGTGAAGGTGAGATCGACGAAGCCCCCATGCTCTACATAGGCGAGAAGGTGGGGACCGGGCTGGGTGATGCCGTGGATATCGCGGTCGATCCTATCGAGGGTACCCGCATGACCGCCATGGGTCAGGCCAACGCCTTGGCTGTGCTGGCGGTCGGCGACAAGGGTTCCTTCCTCAAGGCGCCCGACATGTACATGGAAAAACTGATCGTGGGTCCCAAGGCCAAGGGGGCCATCGACCTGGATCAGGCCCTCGAGCTGAACCTCAAGGCCGTGGCCAAGGCGCTGGGCAAGCCGCTCTCCCGCCTGACCGTGATCACCCTGGCCAAGCCGCGTCACGACAAGGCGATCAAGGAGATGCAGGGGTTGGGCGTGCGGGTGTTTGCCATCCCTGATGGCGACGTGGCAGCGTCCATCCTGACCTGTCTGCCGGACAGCGAAGTCGACATGCTGTATGGCATCGGCGGCGCGCCGGAAGGGGTGATCTCGGCGGCGGTGATCCGTGCGCTGGATGGTGACATGCAGGCTCGCCTGATGCCCCGTCATCAGGTCAAGGGCGACAGCCCGGAAGTGCGTGCGCTGGGCGAGCAGGAAATTGCTCGCTGCGTGGAGCTTGGCATCGATGTGACCAAGGTGCTCAAGCTGGAAGATCTGGCCAAGAATGACAACGTCATCTTCTCGGCGACCGGCATCACCAAGGGTGATCTGCTGGACGGCATCACCAGCGATGGTGTCATGGCGACCACAGAAACCCTGTTGATCCGTGGCAAGTCGCGGACGATTCGCCGCATCAAGTCGATCCACTTCCTGGAGCGCAAAGACAGCGTGGTGCGCGACATCATTCTGTGATGCGCTGACGCTGTGTCTAGTCCTGAAATAGGTTTACACATTTTCGGCTAGCATTTCTCCACTCAGAACCCCGATGCACTGCATCGGGGGTTCTGTATTTCAACGCATGATGCGGCCGCTCCACGTTGTAGATATCCACCGCCTCACGCACCATCTCCCGCGCTTGCGCCAGGTCCTGTGGGCTTTGCAACAACA
>NZ_JAACFW010000020.1:0-89430 GCF_029237245.1 Aeromonas sp. 5HA1 | reverse complement strand
TGGATATCTACAACGTGGAGCGGCCGCATCATGCGTTGAAATACAGAACCCCCGATGCAGTGCATCGGGGGTTCTGAGTGGAGAAATGCTAGCCGAAAATGTGTAAACCTATTTCAGGACTAGACATTGGCAATAGAAACCTGGTCCCAACTTTGCTCCATCGATAGTGGGTTGGGCAAAGGGATGTGCCTGCTCAGTCACCTCATTAGCTGATGGAGTGAGGCAGGGCGCAGCAGCTTGTATTGGACCAGCAGCAGCTCTGCTGTGGCTACCGCATCTATCAGCGCCTCGTGGCAGGGATAACTGGGCAATCCATGTCGGCTTCTGACCGAAGAGAGGCGCAGATCAGCGGGTATATCCCTGATGTATCGGGTCCGACGGCGCTCGATTTCCAGCGTGTCCAGCCAAGGTAGCGGCAAAGGGGGCAGGCCATGGCGCTGTTGCAGGTAGTGATCGATGAAACGGCGCTCCACCGAGCTGCCATGGGCAAGCAAAATAGCGCCGCTCATGCGTTGAAGCAGCTGATCCATGGCCTGATCCAGACTTTTTCCGGTGGCCAGCAGTTGAGGGACCAGATGGTGGATGATGACGGTATCGGCTTTGACCGGGCAGGGGCTGTCAATCAAGGTCTGTCTTGCGGTTTGCAAGTCGATGCGTCCCTCTGTGATGTCGACCGTGCCGATACTCAAGATCTGATCATCCTGGGGTTGCAGTCCGGTGGTTTCGAAATCCAGCGCCAGCAGGCGGGTCCCGTCCAGGGATGACTCCAGTGCAGTCAGAGGCGCTTGCAGCAGCGCCTTGACCAGTGCAGGAAGTGTCGGCCGTGTCAGATAACGGGCTCTTGCCCGCTCGAGACGCTGGCGGGCAGAGAAGTAGTCAAGACAGCCCATCAGTGTGCTCACTCTTTGATAAAGCGAAATTTTGCAAAATCCTGCAGCTCGCCAATGATGCGAAAGGCATCTTTCAAGTGCTTGCGTTCGAAGCTGCCAAAGCGATCCGGGTCTATGTGATTGTCGGGTTTGAGGCCTTTCTTCAATGCCATGAGTTGGTGGACAAAGCGCACTTTCATGATGAAGCGATAAGCGCCGATGATATTCTTGTAGCTCTCTTCCGAGAGCTGTTGCTGCTCATGGGCGTGGAGGAAACGCGCCTCTGTGCCGTTATGGGTAGACCCGGCGCTGAGTCCGTAAATCCGGGCGAGATCGATGATCAGGGTCAATGCATAGCGCTTGATATTGAGGACCTTGCTGTTGTCGCCATTTTTCTCCAGTACCAGATTCTTGAAGATACCAAGGGGCGGTTGGGTTGAAATGGCATCCCGGGTCAAGGATCGAATGAACGAAGGGTGTGCCTGCACCAGGGAAAACAGATGGTGCTGCAGTTCATCGCACAACGCCATGTTGCCGTGGATGGCTCGCAGTTCGAGGAAGACGCTGGCATTGAGCAGCTTGTCGTACTCGGGATTGGCTATCCACTTGCGGTAGTACTCTTTCCACACCTTCAGAGGCTGGCACCATTTATGGGCGGCAGCCATGAAATGGCCGGAGCAGAGCGGATAACCACAGGCATCGAGCCCGTTGCAGACATACATCGCCAGGTGATTGAAGTAGATCCTGTCGTTGTCGGTGGCGTCATCCGCCAGAATGAGGGCGCTGTCCTGATCCGAGAGCATGTGGACTTCGTTGCGGGCCTGTGAACCGGCTACCACCCAGGCATAGTCGCAAGGGGTCGCTCCCAGTCTGGCTTCTCCCATCTGTAGCAGCCGTCGACAATAGGCATCCATGATTAGTGTCATGACGTTGCCTATGCTCTCTCCTGCCACTTCCCCTTCCACCAAGGCTTCAAAGATGGCCTGACGCTCAACCGTCAGGAGCGCCAGAGCCTCCACGGTTTCGCAATACTTGATCTTCTCGATGAGAAATATCGCCTGAACCCTGTGGTTTTGCACCAGATGGAAAGTGGTCAGCAATCCCAGCACCTGCTGCTCTCGCACAATGGGCAGGCCGCGAATATTGTGCTGCATCATCAGGTAGGCGGCTTTCAGGGTCAGCTCGTCCGGATGAATGGTGATGGGGGCCGGTGTCATTATCTCCCGGATAGGGCGACTGGTGGTCAGCCCTTCGGCGATCACCCGCATTGTCATGTCCCGATCCGTGACGATACCCATGATCTCTCCCTGCGCCATCACGACGGCGGTGGAGGAGCGGCAGACCATGCGCATCTCCTGGGCCACTTGCTGAATACTCATGTCGGCATCGACCACGGCTATCTTGCCGCTGTTTACCTCGCTGACCCTGCGCATGAAGAGCCCTTTGTCGTTGTCAGACCAGACGACATTGAGGGCCGACTGCAGGCGCTCCCTGGCCTGGGAGGCGAACAGATTGGCGTATTGCGGATACTCTGCCAACAGTTGTTTCAGCTTGCTGTGGGGGATCTGGTAGAGCAGGGTGTTATCGAGCGCGGTCACGTTGTAACAATCGGCAGGATTGCCCGGTGTGCTCTCCAAAAACGTGAAGCCGAACAGATCGTCTGGCCCCAGCCGGCCCCTGAGTACGCCATTTTGCATGCGTTGCTCCAGCGATCCGGTACGCACTATATAGAGGTAGCGCTCCGGATCCTCGATGTTGAACGGCAGGCTTTCTCCCTGACCCAGATAGCTTATCTTGACGGTACGGGCAACGCAGTGCTGCAACTGAGGGGGCAGCCTGTCGAAGGGATCTATTCTGGCGATGAAGTCGATGATATTGGGCAGCAATGTCTGGGGCATGATGGCGGCCTTATTGGCATGAAGAGAGGGAGGCACCGTGCCGAGGGCGCCTCCGGGCTATGGGGTTGCCCTGGGTGGTCAGACAGGATCTGCTGGCAGGGTAGCCAGGTAGAGGGCCGGTTTGCCATCACAGTCGGAGGTAAACAATACCTGCCGATCGTCCGGGGTAAAAGAGGGGTGTGGATGGGTCACTTGACGATCCCCCTGAAACACCCGCCAGGAGGTGTTATGGGCAGCCAGCTGATAGTAATACCCCTGGCGTACATCGAAAACATAAAGGAAGGGGTCATTGTCGATGGTGTAACCATGGGTATCTTTCACATCCACAGGCGTGCCGGATCCATCCCCCACCAGCAAGGAGCCGTCGTGGTTGCTCATCAGGTGTGAGCAGGCCGGCATAGCCATGACGGGCTCATCCACCCCACTGTCCGGGTTGAAGCGACGAATGATGCGATCCTGTTGTCCCTTGAGATAGGAGACGTACATCAGGTATGAGCCGTCCGGTACCCAGAATTCGTGAGTGCAGCTCTCACCTTCCAGATGGGATCTCACCTTGCGTACGGCCGAACCATCTTCATTGACCAGCCACATGCGGGCATCGACCAGATCGTGGGGCCCCTCATGGCAGAAGGCGACAGTCTGATCATCGAAGGGGCGATAGATGGGGTGTCCAAGCCAGCCTTGCTCCTCATGAATGACCAGGGTCTCTCCGCTTGCGAGATCGACCCGCAGCAGTCGGCAGTGGGGTTTGGTGTGGTAGAAAGAGTGGAACAGGCTCCAGTCGGTGAGCGGGATCCAGTCCGCCTTGGCAATTTCTATCCCCACCAGCTTGGTACAGTCACTGTTTGCCACCCAGGTACCATAGCCGACCCATTGTTCCGGGACCTGATAGACCTGTGTTTCGACTAGGGTATCCAGATCGACTCTCAGCAGATCCCTGCCATTTTTCACGTAATAGAGAGTGCTGTCATCGGGGGAAAGAAAGCCGCCAAAGGTGTTGTCACCGGCCCCCTCTGTCAGTTGGCGGGCCTGGCCACTGGCCAGGTCCAGCAAGTAGTAGTTCCAGTGACCATCAAACTCGCCGGCGAACAGCAGCTGGCTACCGTCATTGGTAAAACATTTCTGGTAGAAGTAGTTGCGGTGACAGGTTACCTCGGGTGGGGTGAGACGGCAGACAGCCGCACCGGTATCCGGATCCTGGTAGTGGTGATAGGTGAGTGAAACGATCGAACCCTTGGCCATATGTTCCTCTTGCTGGTTAGCATCCAAAGCTGGGCCTGTATGCCCATGATGGATAAATTATAGAAACATCGTTTTAATTTTTATTGACGCTGATCACCATAATGAAATGAGAGCGAAGCAACCACAATTAATGTGACAGATATCACAGGGTATGCGTGATCAAAGCATTGTTTTTGTTTATGAATTTTACCCCTTCCTTTGATATGCAAGTCATTTCAAATACAATGAAACAACTAACTCATATTTTTGGAATTTGACTATGTCGGTGATAGATAACTCTCCAGACTCGGTGTCATCCGTCCTCAAGGTGTTTGGCATCTTGCAGGCATTGGGAGAGCAAAAAGAGATAGGGGTGACTGAGCTGTCCCAGCGGATCATGATGTCCAAGAGTACGGTTTACCGCTTTTTGCAGACCATGAAAACCCTGGGCTACGTGACCCAGGAGGGGGAAACGGACAAGTACACCCTCAGCCTCAAGTTGTTTGAACTGGGCGCCAAAGCCCTGGAGCACCAGGATCTGATCCCGATTGCAGATGTCCAGATGCACCGCCTCGGCAAGCTGACCAAGGAGACCCTGCACCTGGGGGCGCTGGATGAAGACAGCATTGTTTATCTGCACAAGATCGATTCCGAATATAACCTGCGGATGTACTCCCGGATTGGCCGCCGTCGCCCGCTCTATAGCACAGGGCTTGGCAAGGTGATGATGGCTTGGCTTGAAGAGAGTGAGGTGCGCGCCATGCTGGCCAGTGTCACCTTCGAACGTTTTACCGAACATACCCTGGCCGATGTGGATGCGCTGCTGATGGAGCTCGCGCTGGTGCGCGAGCAGGGTTATGCCGAGGACAACGAAGAGATGGAACATGGCCTGCGCTGCTTTGCCGTCCCCATTTACAACCGCATGGGGCGGATCATCGCCGGCCTGTCACTCTCTCTGCCGGTGGTGCGCTTCCAGGAGGAGAACAAGCAGGCGCTTGTGGCGCAGCTCCATGGGGCAGCAGCCCGTATCTCCGCCGAGCTTGGCTTTCACGATTACCCTTTCCCTGGTGTGTGATGCTGCCCAGATGAATTAAACATCCGGCCCCTTACGTAAGGGGCCGGATTTTTTGTGGCTGCGGGTGACACATGGTCAGAGCTAGGGGGATGAGGTCTCGGCCAGGCCTGCACGACGCTGGCGATAGAGATGGAAGCTGGTATGGCCGTTGAGCACTATCACCAGGCTTTCCAGCATGATGCCGCCCCAGGATCCCAGCCAAAGGTTGTGAGCAAGCCAGCCGATGCTGCTGGCCAGCATGCAGAGGCGAAGGGAGATACCCGCGAGCCGGAACAGGGCATAGGTAGTGAGGGTAGTGCCCAGCAGCGGCAGCAGTTGCATTGGGTGAGTCAGCTTGGGCAATACCAGTAGCCAGCTGGTCACCAGAAAGAAGATCATTACCCCTTTGCCGCGGTAGTAGCCAGATACCAGGGTGCGCACGGCACTGAGGGTGGTGTTGATGGCCGAGGCGGGGGAGCCGAGCAGCAGAAAGTGCATTCCCATCAGCAGACCGTTGAGGGTGAGCTGAGCGCGCAATTGCTTATCCTGACGTTGCAAAAAGGCGCTGGCTCCCATCAGGCAGGCCAGCAGACCGATAAGTTGGGCAAAAAAAGGGTGATCCTGCAACAGCATGATGGGGTGACCGCAAGAGAATAAAAGGCGCCTGACGAGGCGCCCTGAGGGTTAACGGGCGAGCCAGCCGCCATCCACCGCTATGGTGTAGCCATTGATGTAATCGGATGCAGCCGAAGCCAGGAACACGGCCGGCCCCATCATGTCATCCGGGATACCCCAGCGACCGGCGGGAATGCGTTCCAGAATGGCGGCATTGCGATCTTCATCGGCCCGCAGGGCAGTGGTGTTGTTGGTGGCCATATAGCCGGGAGCGATGGCATTGACGTTGATCCCCTGGTTGGCCCATTCGTTGGCCAGCAGTCGGGTGATCCCCATGACACCGCTCTTTGATGCCGTGTAGGAGGGGACACGGATCCCGCCCTGGTAGGAGAGCATGGAGGCGATATTGATGATTTTGCCTCCCTTTCCCTGGGCCAGGAACTGTCTGGCAACGGCCTGGGACATGAAGAAGACGCTCTTGATGTTGATGTTCATCACGTCATCCCAATCCTTTTCACTGAACGAGATGGCATCTTCACGGCGAATGATCCCGGCATTGTTGACCAGGATGTCGACATGACCGAAACGGGAGACGGCCTGATCAACCAGGGCGGGCAGTTGATCTACCTTGCTGACATCGGCCTTCAGGCTCAGGAAGGCACGGCCTGTCGCAGTAACCTTGGCGATGGTATCGGTTGGCTCGACGATATTGATGCCGACGATATCACAGCCCGCCTGGGCCAGCCCCAGGGCCATGCCCTGTCCGAGGCCAGTGTCACAACCTGTCACTATGGCCACTTTGCCTGTCAAATCAAACGTATTGAGAATCATGGTGTTTCCTATTGGCCACCACAGGTGGCGTTAGTCGTTGTCACGACCTGGCGCTGGCGATGGCGCCCGGTCGCCCTTGATTAGCGCAGATCCTGGACGGCGACATGATCCATGTCGGCAAAGACCTGGTTTTCTCCCACCATGCCCCAGATAAAGGTATAAGCCTGAGTGCCGACCCCTGAGTGGATTGACCAGCTCGGGGAGATCACCGCCTGCTCGTTGTGAACTACCAGATGGCGGGTCTCATCAGGTTTGCCCATCATGTGGAACACGGCACCATCTTCTTTCATGTTGAAGTAGAAATAGACCTCCATGCGGCGTTCATGGGTGTGACAGGGCATGGTGTTCCACAGATTGCCCTCTTCCAGCTGGGTCATCCCCATCAGCAGTTGGCAGGTTGGCAGTACGTCAGGTACCAGATACTTGTAGATGGTACGGCGGTTGCTGGAGAGCGAGTCCCCCAGGGTGACCGGAGAGGCTTCGGCCTGAGTGACCTTGCGGGTCGGGAAGTGGCTGTGAGCAGGAGCGCTGTTGTAATAGAACTTGGCTGGCTGGGCTGCTGTCACGCTGGCAAAACTGAGCTCACGCGCCCCTTGTCCCACATAAAGCGCTTCGGCATGACCTATCTCATAAGTGGTGCCATCGACCACAACCACTCCGGGCCCCCCGATATTGATCAGCCCCAGCTCACGGCGCTCCAGAAAATAGCCCACACCAAACGCGGTGCCGAGATCGCCTGAGAAGGCCAGCGGAGCCTGGGCAGGCATGATGCCACCGAACACGATCCGGTCGATGTGGCTGTAAGTCATGGTCAGTTCATTGGGAACAAACACCTGCTCAACCAGAAACTCGCGGCGCAGCCCCTGGGTGTCCAGTTGTTTGGCGTGGTCGCTGTGGATACTCTGACGAATTTGCATATTGAACCTCGATTCCAGGCCGTTGCCGGCATTCATGAAGAGGGGTTAAAACCCCTTCGTTGCAGTGACAATATCAAAACAGAAAAACAGGATCAAATTAAAATAAAACATCGTTTTATTTTTTGTGATGTTGGTTGGTTAATTTATGCATTAGTCAGGCGTCCGCTTTTCTTTATGGGGTGCTGACGTGCGGATTAGTCGTATTTCCCGGCGGGCACTGAGATAAAGGCCCATGCCCGCCAGCAGCACCGCCAGTACGATCAGACCATGGAGGTAGTCTGTGGCGAGCCAGACCAAGGGGGATAGCAGGAAGGAGAGCAACAGCAAGAGGCGGCCGAGCAGCAGGGTCTGGCGTGGATTGCCGAGGGTTATCTCTGACGGCTGCAAAGGCCGCTTCAGGTTGGCAAAAAATCGGGCCACCTGACGAGCCCGCTGAGGTGCATACCCTTTGGGTTGATACCAGAGGCGAGTGAGCAAGAAGAAGCCGCAGGTCACCACAAGATGTGCCAGCACTGTCACGGCAAACGTCAGATCCGCAGCCTCTCTGGGGGTGAGTGTCGAGCCACCCAGCCAGGCGGGAAGCTGGGTGGGATGAAAGCCAAGATAGAGACTGGCCGAGACCAGGGTCCCCACCAATACGGTACTCCACCCAGCCCAGTCGGGGGTACGGCGTACTATTACCGCCAGCAGGGCTGGAATGGTCAGCGGCATCTGGATCAAGGAGCTGACCGCCATGACCAGTTCAAAGAAACCGAGCTTGTCTTGCTTCGCGATGGCCCAGGCCAACAAGGTAGCGAGCAAGCCGTTGAGCAGGGTTATCCAGCGTCCCGCCTTGAGTAGTCTGGCTTCACTGTGATGGGGGGCCTGGTAGATGTTGCGGATAAAGATACCGGCATTGCGATTGAGGGCGGTACTCATGGGCGAGATGGTGGCCGCCAGCATGGCGGCCAGCGCCAGCCCCAAGGTGCCGGCTGGCATCATATGGGTGACGAAGTGCAGGTAGGCGCCATTGATCGCTTGCTCTCCCAGCTGAGGATAGCTGCTGCCTAGATCCACCCCCTGGCCTGCGCTGAACCAGGGGGGAATGAACCACATCACTGGCCCTATGATGAATAGCACGCCGGCCAGCCGCGCCGCCTTGCGGGCATCCGGTTCGTTGCGAGTGACCAGAAAGCGGTAGCAGCTGTTGGCATTGTTGGTCGAAACCGTCTGTTGCAGCAGCACCATGGCAACCCATCCCAGCAGTAAAGAACTGTGCGGCATCTCGCTCCCGAGCCAGAAATTGCTAGGAAAGTGCGTGATGAGAGGGCCAGGCCCGTCTGCGAGCCAGAGGGCATAGGCACCAGTGATCAGGGTAATGGCCAGGATCAGCACCAGCTGGATTACATTGGTGGCATTGACGGCCCAGGCGCCGCCGCTGGCGGAGATAAGGGTAATGAATAGACCTGTGACCAGCAGGGTAGGAACAATGTCAATGCCGCTGATGGCCGAGATGATATAGGCCAGCCCGTTGAGCCAGATGGCGGCCGTCAAGGTGGAGAGTGGAAACTGCAGCCAGGGAAAGAGGCGTTCGGTAGGGCGGCCAAAGCGCTGGGCAATGACATCCATTGGGGTCTCTACCCTCAACTTGCGGTAGCGGGCAGCGAAGAAGCGGGCGGCAATGAAAAAGCCCAGGGCATTGCCCCAAAAGAGGGCGAGGATGGCGACACCGTCAGTGAATGCCTTGCCTGCTGCCCCGGTGAAGGTCCAGGCTGAAAACTGGGTCATGAAGGCGGTGGCCCCGGCCATCCACCAGGGCATGGCATTGCCTCCGTTGATAAAGTGGTGGCTGTCGAGGGCGAACCGGCGAAACCCGAATGCCGCCAGTACGATAAAGATGAAGTAGCCGATGACGATGGCAAAATCGATGAGCTCCATGGCAGTAGGCCTGCTTGCAGTAAATAGAGAGGAAGGGTGGGCTGGTGGTGAAAACGGAAAAGGGCGCCTTTGGAAAGGCGCCACGGATAACGGTTTGAGGGATGGATCATGAGGCCGAGCGGCTTGCCATGCTCGGTTTGAGTATGGGTTTAGCCTGCGGCAAGGCCCCTGCACTGCGTTTGAGCAGGTAACCGACCAGCAGGATTGCGCCCGCACAGGCGGCGAACAGCAGACGACCCCAGAGCGGGTTGGGTACCAGTACCATCAGCATCAGACCGGCGCCCATCATCAAGGTGATATGGCCCAGCTTGCTGCGTTGCAGGCGGTCAAACTCATCCTGCTCATCATCGGCAACCACCGGCGTTTCCAGCGCCACGAAGAAGTCGGCGGTGCGCTGACGCTCTTTTGCCGTGAAGGACTCTTCTTTATAGAAAAGGCTGGTAGCCCAGAAGAAACCACCGGTCAGGATCAGATGAGCAGCTACCGTGATGGTGGTGGTCAACTCGGACAGCTCGCGAGCGGTCAGAGTCACGCCGAACAGGCTGGCGCCCCACTGGGCGGTGAACACATTCATTACCAGCCAGGAGACAAACATGCCGAAGCAGACAGTGCCCCAGGCTGCCCATTTCGGGGTTCTGCGAATGAACATACCAAAGAAGAGCGGCACCAGCATGGGGGATTGCAGCAGGGTGGCGACGCGCATGGTCAGGTCAAACAGGCTCAGTCCCTTGAGCTGTGCAAACAGTTGGGCGATGAGGATTACCAGAATGCCGTTGATCAGTGTAACGCCCTGGCTAAGACGTAGCATGTTGGTCTCGCTCATGGGCTTGTTGCGGCAAATGATCGGTGCCCAGAAGCTGCGCACGAAGATCCCGGCGTTGCGGCACAGCGCTGAATCCATGGAAGACATCGTTGCGGCAAACAGACCGGCTACCAGCAGACCTATGGTGCCCAGAGGCATGTACTTCTCGGCAAACACCAGATAGACAGCATCACTTGCCTTGTTGCCCAGCTCGGCGTGAGCAGCTGCGGCATCCGGCACCATGATGGCCATGGCCCAGGGCGGGATGAACCAGATCAGGGTGCCGCAGATCATCAAGCCCATGGCCAGCAGTGCGGCTTTGCGGGCATTGTTGGAATCCTTGGCGTTGAGGAAGCGATAGGAGTCCTGGATGTTGTTGATGCTCTGCATCTGTTTGACGATGAAGAAGAGGAAAGAACCCACCAGCAGCACCCCATAGTTCATATCCGGCCCCATGATGAAGTCGGTCGGGAACTTGGTGATGATCTCGTCCGGTCCGCCAACGGCAAACAGGGCAACCGCAGCGCAGGCGACCGAGATGACGGCGACCACCAGGGTCTGCACGAAATCACTGGCGACTACCCCCCAGGCACCGCTCAGCATGGAGATAAGCAGTACTGAGAGACCGGTCACCCAGATGGTGGTCGTCATGTCATAACCAAACACGGCACCGACAAAGATGGCCAGGCCGTTCAACCAGACACCGCCACTGAGGATGCTCAGGGGAATGATGGCCCAGGTAAAAAACTGCTCGTTGGTCTTGCCAAAGCGTTGTTCGATAGCCTCGGTCGGGGTATCCACCCGCATCTGGCGAAAACGATGGCTGAACCACCAGTAAGAGAGGATATAAGCCGCGATATTGCCAAGAAACACAAAGGTAACGGCAAAACCATCGGTAAAAGCCTTGCCCGCCGCACCGGTAAAGGTCCAGGCGGAAAACTGGGTCATGAAGGCGGTCGCCCCCACCATCCACCAGAGCATGCGGCCACCACCACGGAAGTAGTCACTGCTTGATTTGCTCGCCATCTTTTTGAAGGCAACACTGATGAGGATCATCAGTATGAAATAGCCTCCCACCACCAACATATCTATGTTCATAAGTTCACTCACTCATGGCAGTCCAGGGTAATCCTATCCTCATCAGAAAAAAGATGAGTTGCTGACAGGCGCATTTTTCAAAAAAACGTTTCAAAAAAACCTTAAACAATTCGATGGTTCATTTTAGAAACGCTGTTCCAAAAAAATAGTGACGTAATTCCCAAAATCCTCACGGTGAAGGTAGCCATGCTGCCAATTGGGAGCTGGATCGTGTTTTGAAAAGGCGGTTCATTTTTCTGTTTGCATAAAAGCGTGCTGTTGTGGCAGCCCCTTTCGATCCTTTACAACAGATGTCAGCGAAGATTTGCGCATTGTCACAAAAAATTGAAATGCAATTTCAATTGTTTTGACTTGGTTGTTTTCAGTTATAAGATGGAAGCACTACCAGAAGGGGGAGCCTATGGCTGTCAAAATTGCCGTGATTGGCGAATGCATGGTTGAGCTGGCGCAGCGCAGCACAGGCATGACGCGTGGTTTTGGAGGGGATACCCTCAATACGGCTGTCTATTTGAGTCGCGTCAATCCGGCGTTGACCGTGCACTACGTAACAGCCCTGGGGACGGACAGCATGAGCCGTGACATGCTGACCCAGTGGCAAAAAGAGGGGATACACACAGATCTGGTGCAGCGCAGGGCAGACAAGTTGCCCGGGCTCTACCTCATCGAAACTGACGGGAGCGGCGAGCGCACCTTTCACTACTGGCGTAGCGATGCCGCTGCCCGTTACTGGTTACAAGGCGATGCGGCCTTGCAGGTATGCCAGCAATTGCCTCAGTTTGATTACCTTTATCTGAGCGGCATCTCACTGGCCATACTGGACGAAGCCGATCGCCATAAGCTGTTCGCCCTGTTGGCCGAATGTCGCGCCGGGGGAACCAGAATCCTGTTTGACAACAACTATCGCCCTCGCCTGTGGCAGAGCCAACATGCGGCACAAGCAGCCTATGGCACCATGCTGGCACTGACCGATATCGCTTTCCTGACACAAGATGATGAAGATGCACTGTGGGGCCTCGCTTCGCCAGAAACCGTGTTGGCACGGACCCGTCAGGCAGGAGTGGGGGAGGTAGTCATCAAGCGGGGAGCCGAGTCATGTCTGATCCTGCAGGGTGATCAGCAATACAGTGTGGCTGCCATGCCCCTTGCCAAAGACGCTGTGCGCGATACCACAGCTGCAGGTGACTCCTTCAGCGCCGGTTACCTCGCCATGCGTCTGGCAGGTCAGAGTGCCGTGGCGGCGGCTCATTATGCTCACCAGCTGGCCGGGACTGTGATCCAGTATCCCGGCGCCATCATTCCGGCGGCCGTCATGCCTGTCGCACCTTTGTCTTCTGCCCTATCCAGTGAGGTTCACCATGCCAACATTGCTTGAAAAACTCTCGGCCCTGAAAATCATCCCAGTCATCGCCATCAAGGAGGCCGATGACGCCGTGGCCCTGGGCAAGGTGCTGATTGAAAACGGTATGCCCAGTGCCGAAATCACCTTTCGTACCCCGGCGGCAGCCCAGGCCATCGCCCATCTGCGTGAAGCTTACCCTGATATGGTGATTGCAGCGGGAACTGTGCTGACTACGGATCAAGTGGATCAGGCTATTGCTGCCGGGGTTGATTTCATCGTCAGCCCGGGTTTGAACCCGCGTATCGTTCAATATTGTCAGGCCAGAGGGGTAACCATGATCCCGGGGGTAAACAGCCCGAGTCTGGTGGAACAGGCGATGGAGCTGGGGCTGCGCCATCTCAAGTTCTTTCCAGCAGAGGCATCCGGTGGCCTGGCCATGCTCAAGGCCATGAGCGCCGTCTATCCGGTACGCTTCATGCCCACCGGTGGCATCAGCCCGGACAACGTACAGGTTTACCTCTCCCTTGAGTCAGTATTTGCTTGTGGTGGTACCTGGATGGTGCCGACTGATCTTATTGATCGTCGCCAGTGGGACAAGATAGGCGAGCTGGTGAAAGCCGCCGTGGCTGCCTTGTAAACGGAAAAGCAGGATGGAATACCATGTTTGTCATCAATGAAGAGTGTGACCTGGATGATCTGGGGAACGGAGTAAAACGCAAGATCCTGGCACATGCCGGTGGCCTGATGTCGGTGGAAGTACATTTTGAGCACGGAGCCGTGGGGCCCTTGCACAACCACCCCCATGAGCAATTGACTTATGTGTTGTCCGGGGTATTTGACTTCACCATAGGGGAAGTGACCCGTCAGGTGCGTGCCGGTGACACCTTGTATAAGCAACCTAATATTATTCATGGCTGTGTTTGTCGCGAGAAGGGGGTATTGCTGGATATATTCACTCCGCAACGGCAAGATTTCTTGAAATCCTGAAGCATGACAAGCCATCCATCACGGATGGCTTTTTAATGAGTTAAGAAAACAAAAAAGAAACACCGTTTTGATTTTGTGTCCCAGATCTAAAAATTATATTTTCAACTCGGTATTATTATGTTGTAACCAACAATAATCAGCGAGATGACCATGAAACTGACTAGCACCTCCACCCTGTTTACCCTGATCTCTTTACTCGGCGCCGGTTCACTTGGTGCGACCACGCTGGATTATCGTCATGAGTACCTTGATGATACAGAGCAGCATGCCGATCGGGCCCGGGTCTCCCATCGATTTGATAATCAACTGGGTTTTGCCGTGGAAGCAAAATGGGGTTCAAAGGCCAGCACGGGCGAGAGCAATCTATTTGAAAACAACTATGCCAAAGGCCATGAGTTTGAACTCAATTACCAGTACAAGGTTGGCCAAAAACTCACGCTATCGCCCGCCTTCGTGCTTGATTCATCATCTTCTTCAACCACTTACAAAGCACAACTGAAAGGGACTTACCAGCTTACCGACAAGTTGTACGGTGCGGTCAGATACCGTTATGGCTTACAGAACTACACCTCTGTGAGCACAGGTGATCGCCACTTCAATCAGGGTAACTTCCAGCTCGGTTACCAGTTTGGATGGGGCAAGGTTGAATATGATTTTGAATATAAGGATACCAATTACCCAAGCCTGCGCGGCAAGGATAATACCTATTTGCATAATCTGGTGGTACAGGTGCCAGTCAATAAAGAATGGGTACCTTACGTTGAATTAGGATATGTACCTTATCGCAATGATACCAAAGGTGGCTATGAGAGTGGTGCTGTAAAATATGACAATGATTTTCAAGTCCGCTATCGCATGGGTATAAAATATAATTTCTAAATTTCGTCTGTTCTAGTTTTGTCAAAAATATATGTCACCTCTTTCTATAGAGGGGGCGGGCACATCTCTATTTATTCGCCTGCCATATTCCATCAAGTATGATTGGATTGAGAAAATGAAAACAAACTATTCAGTGATTTTTTTAAGCATGCTGATGGCCTCTGCTGCGTCTGCGCAAACGGATGCCTGGTTTTACAAGGCATTTGGCCAGTCCACTGACAGCAATTTTTCCAGCAATGTGCTGCCAGCCAAAGTCGGTGTCAATCAGGTTAGCCGCAGCGAGGGAGAAGCGCCGCTGCGGGCCGATGTCGCCTATCCCTTGCCTGCCTCTTTCATACTGGAGAGCCGAGGCGGCAAGCTGGCCAATTCCCATGATGGAATGACGGTGTTTTATCAGGCCATCCCGGTTGATCGGGCTTTCGTCTTGCAGGCGGAAGTGAGCGTCTCGCAGTTCGGCCCTGAAAACGGCAAGACGCCCAATGGGCAGGAGGGGGTCGGGCTCTTTGTCAGGGACAGCCTGGGACCCCAGCGCAAGGTACCGCAACCCCTCGGCCATGAGGAGTTTCCCCATGCGGCCAATATGGTGCTCAATGCCGTGCAGACGCACAACAAGAGTGACGACAATCGCGTTGACTTGGTGTCAGTGGCGCGCCAAGGGGTGGTCAATCCTTGGGGGAATGAAGGGGTGAAGGTGGAGCGTATCCCTTATCAGAAGGGGGTCTCCCTCGATGATGGGCACTTCCTGCTGCGCCTTGAACGCAAACAAGGAGTGTTTGAGCTGACCTGGTCGACACCGGATGGCCAACGGCAGGCCGTGCAGCGGGTGGTCGATAAACCGGGTCTGCTCGACAGCCAGGATCCTCGCCACGCCTATCTGGGATTTTTTGCCGCCCGCAACGCCAAGGTGCGTTTTGACAATGCCAGTCTGACATTGGGGGGCCCCATCGCCATGGTGGATGAGCTGAGTGCACCCGCAGCAGCTCAGTCACCTCTGCTGGAGATAGCCTCCGCCACCAACAGCTCCCAGCTCTCCTATCTGCTGCAAGTGCGCAGCAATCTGGCGGGGACCTTGCAAGTGGCGGGGCAAACAGTGACGCTGCAAGCGGGCCGTTTCAGCCAGTTGCCGTTGGTGTTGGCAGAGGGAGAAAATCTGCTGCAGCTGACATTTACGCCGGCCAGCCTGCCTGTCGCTACTGCAGTAGAACAAACGGTACAACAAATCGTCATCACCAGAGAGCCGGCCCGGGTTGCGAATGTTCGCCACATTTATGTCTCCCCAACGGGGCAAGCTGACAATGCGGGCACCCGTACCGCACCTGTGGATCTGGCCACTGCCCTTGAACAGTTGGTTCCGGGCGGCACCATAGTGCTGGCAGATGGCCATTATCCGGGGATGACACTTGCAGCCGAGCAGAGTGGTCTGCCGGGAGAGCCCAAGCATCTGGTGGCCGAGCATCGCCATCGGGTAATCTTTACCGGCCAGACATCGCAGCTCAATGCCAGCTTCTGGCATCTGGATGGTCTGGTGTTTGATGGCAACCCCGATGGCGCCAAGGCCGAGCACGATCCTGCCTTCTTACGGGTGGCGGGCAGCCATAATCGGCTTGAGCGTTTGATTGCTCGCAACAATGCCGACACTGGCGTCTGGATCACTGGCAATGGTGTGTATGGTCAGGCCAGCCTGTGGCCTGCATACAACCAGGTCATCAACAGTGATTCTTACAATAATCGCGATGAATCCGGGATCAATGCCGACGGGTTTGCCGCCAAGCTGGGCGTGGGGCCGGGTAACCTGTTCAAGGGCTGTGTGGCTCACAACAATGCAGATGATGGCTGGGATCTGTTCAACAAGATTGAAGATGGCCCCAATCAAGCCGTGACCATTATCAACAGCGTGGCTTATGGCAACGGGCTGCCGTTCGGGCATCCGGCTCCGGCAGGCACCATAGGGAACGGATTCAAGCTGGGGGGAGAAGGGCAACCGGTTGCCCACCAGATTTACGGCTCCCTCTCGGTGCGCAACAACATGGACGGATTTACCGATAACTTCAATACGGGGGCGCTACTGCTCAAGGGGAATATTGCCCTGGATAATGCCCGTTATAACTACATCATGCGCGACAACCCCTATGGGATTGGACAGCATAAGATCACCTTCATGGATAATGTGTCACTGCATTATCGCCAGCAAGGGAAATATGCCGATTATCTGGGCAACCAGGTCGTCAAGCCGTGGCATGCGCCCGAACCGATGGACAAGCACCAGCAGATATTACTGGCCAGATCTCTTGAGGATATGGCTACGCTCGAGCGCGACGGTGCCGGAAATTTGATTATGCCATGGGCTGTATCACTCTCATTGAAATGATCATGTTGGGGAACGTTAATAAGGGATTGATATTTTCCCGTTATTGGGTGGTGGCGAAGGTCTAGCCACCCACCAACAGACGTAAATGCATTGAATATATACCTGATGATTATGTCATCTGATATTTATGGTGGCCTTGTCTATTGGGGCTGTCTGTTTCCCCCTCACGGAACCTGGGTGAGGCTTTTACTGTGCTATTTTTCAATTGAAGGAATAAATATGAAAAAGACCCTCGTCTGTTCAGGCGTAGCCGCAGTGCTGGCATTGTTCACCATGCCTGCTTACAGCGCCGCACTCTTGATTGCCAAGGCTACCGAGGTTGCGCCCAAGTCGGGGTGGGCCGGATATGATGCTGGCACCACGGGTGGTAGCAAGGCAACCAGTGCCAACATCTATCAGGTCAGGAACAAGCAGCAACTGGTGGATGCCATCAAGAATGGGGGCGACAGTGCCAAGATCATCCAGGTAATAGGCACCCTGGATATCAGTGAGGGGGCCCCGTATCGTTCCGTTGCAGATCAGAAGAGCCGTAGCCAGATCCCGCTCACTGCCAATACCACTCTGATCGGCACAGATAAAAACGCCAAAATTGTCAACGGCAGCCTGGTGGTCAGCAAGGTAAAAAATGTCATCATCCGCAACCTGTATCTGGAAACACCGGTGGATGTGGCACCAAAATTTGAAAGTGGTGATGGCTGGAATGCCGAATGGGATAGCCTCACCATCTCGGAATCAGAACATGTGTGGGTCGATCACGTTACTTTTTCCGATGGCAGCTTTACCGATGATCAATATGGCAAGAAAGATGGCTGGAAATACGTGCAGCACGACGGCATGCTGGATATCAAAAAAGGTTCTGACTATATCACCGTCTCTCACTCCCATTTCAATCAGCATGACAAGACAATGTTGATTGGTCATAGCGACAGTAATAAAAGTCAGGATGCAGGGAAATTACGCGTCACCCTTCACAATAACTTATTTGAAGACGTGACTCAGCGGGTACCCAGAGTGCGGTTTGGTCGTGTCCATGCCTATAACAACCTCTACTTGGGGGATATCACCCGTCCTGTTTATCCCTACCTCTACAGCTTTGGCATTGGTAAGGAGGGGGGCGTGCTCTCCGAGAAAAACTATTTCTCCGTCAATGGTGCAACCGATGGTTGCGAGTTGGTGAAAAGCTTCACCGGTACCCTGTTCAAAGACAGTGGTTCTGTATTGAACAATGCTGGCATGACCTTGTCGGGAAAATGCAGCTTCTCCAGTGCTCTGCCCCAACCCCCCTATAGCTACAACCCGGTGGAGCCTGGCAAGTTGCCAAACCTGATCAAGGCCAACGCCGGGGTCGGCAAGATCTAGTCGCTTTGGGCTGGGCACAGCTTGTCTGCCGCTACTTTGAGCGCTGACGGGATGAGCGTTGTCGCTCATTCTGGCGACAAAGCTGGTGAGCTTGTACGGCCAACAGCCAGATCCCGGGCAAGCAGATTGCCCGGGATGTTTTTTCATGCAGGCCTGTCTCGGCGGCGGGCTGAACTGATGCAACCGCAGGACGAGGCGAGTGCTGGTCACATAGGAAGAGGGCTCAAGCCCCTGACAGCGACAATGCCCGATCGCATTGATGGGTGAGCTTGATAAAGACCCGGGAAGTGAGTCGGGTCAGGAGCTCATAGGGGATGATTCCTATCTTTTCTGCCACCTGCTCCACCGGCAGACCATCCCCCCACAGGATCACCTCATCCCCCGTCTTGTCACCGGCACCGGGCCCAAGATCGACCGTGATCATGTCCATGGACACTCGCCCCACTATGGGGACCCGCCGACCATTGATGAGCACAGGGGTTCCCTGAGGTGCCATGCGTGGATATCCATCCCCATAGCCGACCGCAACCACGCCCAGAGTGGTGTCATGATGGGCCACCCAATGGCCACCATATCCTACCGACTCCCCTTGCTCGCATGGTCTGATGGCGATGAGCTGGCTCCTGAGGGTCATGACGGGACGCAAATCATGTTCGGATGCCAGCTGTCCGCCAAAGGGGGAGGCGCCATAGAGCATGATTCCCGGCCTTATCCAGTCGCTGCGAGAGTCTGGCCAGGCCAGGATCCCCGCCGAGTTGGCCATGGCCCTCTCGCCCTGCATCCGTGCTGTGAGTGCATTGAACTCCTCGATCTGCTGCGGGGTGGCTTGGCTGTCCTGCTCGTCGGACTGGCTGAAATGGGTCATGAGATGAAAGGGCTGCACCACGTTCTTGCAGTTGGCCAGCCGCTCGACAAAGGCGGGAATATCCTGCGCCCTGAGCCCCAACCGGTTCATTCCCGTATCAAGCTTGAGCCAGACGGTGATCGGTGTCGGCAGGTCGGCCTGCTCAAGCAGTGCCAGCTGATCCCAGGTATGAATGGTGGTCTGTAAGTCGTGAGCCGCCAGCAGGGGGAGTGCCTCTGCCGAGAAGAATCCACCCAGCACCAGAATGGGCTTGGTGATGGCGTTTGCCCGCAGAACCAGCGCCTCTTCGATCCGCGCCACCCCATAGGCATCCGCCTGAGACAGGGTATTGGCGACTTGCAACAGACCATGTCCATATGCGTTGGCTTTGAGCACGGCGATGATCTTGCTGTGGGGAGCATGGCGCCGCACAACGGCAAAATTATGGTGCAGTGCATCCACATCGATGCTGGCAGTAACAGTATTCATGATGGGTTATTTCTTCCATGAAAATGAAGATGGATATTGCCGGCAGCACAATAAGCATGGCGTGTTTGGCAAACGTCATTCAGTCATCGCACTCCTTGTGCGATTAAAGATTTACAATGTCATTTGAATATCTAATTGGCATAAGCATTATCTTTATATTCAACCATGTGATGACGAGCTAATACCTATTTTACAAATAAACCATCACTGGTATATGGATATAAAATATCGGCCAGTTTGTCTGAGCCCTCCATGGTGAACTGCTTCAATACAGGTAGCGACTTTGTAGGGGGCATGGTCACTACACTGTTAGCACATACACCTGCCTATGTTTTAATTATGTTACCAGTCGTGCTTGTAATGGTAAATAGTGTATGATGAATAATCGTTTTTTGACAAAATCATGGCATTTTCATCTGCCAATGTTTTTTGGCTGGTGATTTCTATCGCGTTTTCTTGTCGGGGAATTATTTCTGTCTGCAGCCAGGAAACGAATTGCTCCCGGAGGATCGCAAGGGGACATAGCGACAAGAGAAAAATCCACAGTGGTTTCCCCCCTCTTCTCCATTATCTCTGTATGCCTGATATGAGAAACCCCGTGTTGATGAGCGATGATATGTCGCTGGTATTTGGAACTGGGCAATATGCACAAGCAGGGCCTCCGAGGCAAGGATGAAGGCTCTCGTATGAGTCATTTGTTGGCGTGCTTATGATACGGTGTCGCCATTGGAGGAGCCTACGCAGCAAGTGGACGACCCTTTTGAGGCTCTTCGTGTCAGCTTCTCATGTCTGTCGATTAAATACCTGGCCATGTGATAGCGCGTCTTATTGGTACCTCCGTTCGCTTCGGTAATATTTCATTTACATTAAATAAAGGTGTATCTGGTAGCGGTGTTTATTTTCACCGGGATTACTCAGAGTCAATAACATCTGCATGGGATAATTTGTGTGATCAGATATCCGCTCTGAATATTTAGCATCGAGAATTAACGCGTAATTTTAATGTTGTTAATTCAATTACAACATTAATTACCCCCTTGTGGGTATTTGTGCGTGCCAGTGCTGGAATAGTTAAGAGTTTGCTACATATGGTTTTTTTGATTAATGGCGATGGGTTTTATATTTTGGTAATGCCCTGTGGCTTGATAAAGATCAACACGTGAGGAGAGGGGAGTCCTTAGCATTTCCGTCATTAAGCATTTATCAAACAAGTGCTCATTAACGGGAATAAGAAGAATGGTCGAGGATAATTTTTTATCGGCTCATGGAATTAATCGCCGTGATTTTATGAAATTGTGTGCCGGGATGGCCGCAACCCTGGGTCTAAGCCAGAATGCCGTGGCCAAGATGGCCACCGCGCTCACCAGCCCCGAGCGGCCGCCGGTGATCTGGATAGGGGCGCAGGAGTGCACAGGTTGCACCGAGTCGCTGCTGCGCGCCACCCACCCCACCATCGAAAACCTGATCCTCAATACCATTTCGCTGGAGTATCACGAGGTGCTCTCGGCGGCCTTTGGTCATCAGGCGGAAGAGAACAAGCACAACGCCATCAAACGTTATAAAGGCAAGTACGTGCTGGTGGTGGATGGCTCCATTCCGCTCAAAGATGGCGGCGTCTACTGCATGGTGGCCGGTGAGCCCATCGTCGACCATATTCGCCGTGCTGCCGTCGATGCCGCCGCCGTCATCGCCATCGGCTCCTGCGCAGCCTGGGGTGGCGTGCCTGCCAGCGGTGGCAACCCGACCGGTGCCGTCAGCCTCGAAGAGGCCCTCGGCAATATCGGCACCCCCATCATCAATATTCCCGGCTGCCCGCCCAACCCCCACAACTTCCTCACCACGGTCGCCTACTACATCACCTACGGCAAGCTGCCAGCGCTGGATAGCAAGAAGCGCCCGCTGTTTGCCTATGAGCGCCTTATCCATGAGAACTGCGAACGTCGTCCGCACTTCGATGCAGGGCGTTTTGCCAAGGAGTTTGGTGACGAGGGCCACCGTCAGGGCTGGTGTCTCTACCATCTGGGCTGCAAGGGGCCGGAGACCTACGGCAACTGTTCGACTTTGGAGTTCTGCGATGTGGGCGGTGGCATCTGGCCGGTCGGCATCGGCCACCCCTGTTATGGCTGTAACGAGCAGGGGGTGGGTTTCAGCAAGGGGATCTTCCAGCTGGCCAAGGTCGAGAACCCGACCCCGCGGGTGGATAAACCCGATGTGAAGATCCAGGAGGGGGGCTATACCTCGCCCACCGCCACGGGTCTCATCGGGGGGGCCCTCGGGGTGCTGGTGGGGGTGAGTCTGATGACGGTGCGTGAACTCGGTCGCCAGCAGAAGCGCCACGAAGCCGGGCAGCACCCATCACGGGAGGAGTAACCGTGAACAGACGCAATTTCCTCAAATTCGCCTCTGCCAGCGCACTGGCGGCAGGGGCAAGCGTGCCCGGCAGCGCCATGGCGGCGGCCAAGAACAAGCCGCCCATTCCCGGGTCGCTCGGCATGCTCTACGACTCCACCCTCTGCGTTGGCTGTCAGGCCTGTGTGGCGGAGTGCCAGCGTTTGAATGGCAACTCGTCCAATCCGGAGGGAGCACAGACCTGGTCCACCAACGACAAGCTGACGCCCTACACCAACAACATCATTCAGGTGTGGAAGAGCGGCACGGGTGAGCACAAGGATCAGCTGGTAGATGGTTACGCCTACATCAAGAAGCAGTGCATGCACTGCGTCGATCCCAACTGCGTCTCGGTCTGTCCGGTGCAGGCCCTTACAAAAGATCCCAAGACCGGCATTGTTCATTATGATCCGAGCGTCTGCACCGGCTGCCGTTACTGCATGGTGGGCTGCCCGTTCGATGTGCCTAAATATGACTACGACAACCCCCTCGGGGCCATCCACAAGTGCGAACTCTGCAACCAGAAAGGGCTTGAGCGGATCACTCAGGGCAAGCTGCCCGGTTGTGTCGAGGTGTGCCCGACCGGCGCCGTGATTTTTGGCACCCGCGAGGATCTGATGGCCGAGGCCAAGCGCCGCCTGCTGGCGAGCCCCGGCAGCGAATACGCCTATCCGCGCCAGACCCTTACCGCCAACGACCCTTATCTGCATGAGGTGCCGAGCTACCAGCCTTACGTCTATGGCGAGAAGGAGGGAGGCGGTACCCAGGTACTGGTGCTGGCCGGGGTGCCCTATACCAAGCTCGACATGCCCGACCTGCCGGAGCTCTCCTCCGGTGCCCGCTCCGAGCATATTCAGCACACCCTCTACAAGGGGATGGTGCTGCCCATGGTGGTGCTGACCGGTCTTTCTGTGCTCATTCGTCGCCACAGCAAGCAGAACGGCCACGATCACCATCAAGGCGATGGCCATGATCAGGGCTCGGGCAAACAGGGCCATGAAAAGGGAGGCAAGGATCATGAGTAATCACAAGGCGTATCCGCTCGGCGGCAAGCTGGTCAGCTGGCCAGTGCTGGTGCTGGCCCCCTTTGCCGTGCTGTGCGGCATGCTGATCCTCAAACGCCTCTTCTTCGGGCTGGGCTCGGTCACCGATCTCAACGGGGGTTATCCCTGGGGGCTGTGGATCTCCTTTGACCTGCTGATCGGTACCGGTTTCGCCTGCGGTGGCTGGGCATTGGCCTGGGCGGTTTACGTGTTCAACCGGGGCGAGTATCACCCCCTGGTGCGACCTGCGCTCTTGGCAAGCTTGTTCGGCTATTCGCTGGGTGGCCTCTCCATCACCATAGACGTAGGGCGTTACTGGAACCTGCCGTACTTCTACCTGCCCGGCCACTTCAACACCTCCTCTGTGCTGTTCGAGACGGCGGTCTGCATGACCATCTATATCGGGGTGATGGCGCTGGAGTTCGCGCCCGTGCTGCTGGAAAAGTTTGGCTGGAAGGCCTCACTCATTCGCCTCAACAAGATCATGTTCTTCGTGCTGGCGCTGGGGGCCCTGCTGCCCACCATGCACCAGTCCTCCATGGGCTCCCTGATGATAGTTGCGGGGGAGAAGATACATCCGCTCTGGCAAAGCTATGAGCTGCTGCCTGTCTTCTCCTTGCTGACCGCCTTCATCATGGGTTTTTCCATAGTGGTGTTTGAGGGATCCCTGGTGCAGGCGGGGCTGGCGGGGCGGGGTCCCAACGAGAAGTCGCTCTTCTACAAGCTGACCCAGGTGATCGACATCTTCCTGATCTTGTTTGTGGCGCTGCGTTTTGCCGAGATCGTCATCAACGACAAGTCGGCCTATCTCTCCGAGTTCAATCGCTTCTCTATCATGTTCTGGAGCGAGATTGCGCTGATGCTCTTCCCGCTGCTGGTGTTCCACTGGGACAAGAGCCGCCGGGATTCGCGCATGTTGTTCCTGGGGGCCCTCAGCATGCTGCTGGGCGCAGCCCTCTGGCGACTGGATTACTCCCTGCTCGCCTTCAACCCCGGCAATGGCTACCACTACTTCCCCTCCGCGGAGGAGGTGCTGATCTCCCTGGGCTTCGTCGCCATCGAGGTGTGTGCCTATTTGCTGTTGATCCGGCTCTTGCCGGTACTGCCATCACTTGAACGTGTTCACCAAGATTATCAGGCCCGAGGGAAAGCCAACGTATGAGCCAACGTATCACCATAGACCCCATCACCCGCATTGAGGGGCACCTGCGTATCGACTGCGAGATCGAAGGCGGCATAGTCACCAAGGCCTGGTCGTCCGGCACCATGTGGCGCGGTATGGAGGAGATCGTCAAGGGCAACGACCCGCGCGATGCCTGGATGATAGTGCAGCGGATCTGCGGGGTATGCACCTCCATCCATGCCATCGCCTCGGTGCGGGCGGTGGAGAACGCCATCGGTGCCAAGGTGCCGGTCAATGCACAGTTCATCCGCAACCTCATCATCGCGGCCCACAACATCCACGATCACATAGTCCACTTCTACCAGCTCTCGGCGCTGGACTGGGTGGACATCACGGCAGCGCTGCAGGCCAATCCACAAAAGGCGGCGGACATCCTCAAAGGGGTGTCGACCTGGTCCCTCAACAGCGCCGAAGAGCTGACCAAGGTGCAGGACAAGATCCGCGCTTTGGTGGCGAGCGGCCAGCTTGGCATCTTTGCCAACGGTTACTGGGGTCACAAGGAGATGAAGCTGAGCCCGGAGGTGAACCTCATCGCGGTGGCTCACTACCTGCAGGCGCTGGAGTGCCAGCGCGATGCCAACCGCATCGTCGCCATTCTGGGTGGTAAGACCCCGCACATTCAAAACCTGGCGGTGGGCGGGGTGGCCAACCCCATCAACCTGGATGCGCCGAGCGTGCTCAACCTGGAACGGCTGCTCTATGTGAAGAGCTTCATCGACCGGCTCGGCGAGTTTATCGAGCAGGTCTACAAGGTGGATGCCGCCATTATCGCCGCTCACTACCCCGAGTGGCTGGCGCTGGGGCAGGGGGCCAGGCACTACCTGAGCGTGCCCGAACTCCCCACCGACGCCGACGGTGGCAGCTTCCTGATGCCGGGCGGCTATATCGAGAATGGCAATCTTGCGGGTTATCGCCCCATAGAGAGTCATCAGGATGCCTGGCTGATGGATGGCATTGCCGAGAGCAACAAGCACGCCTGGTACAAGGATGACGAGCCGCTCAAGCCGTGGGAGGGCAAGACCGAACCCAACTACACCGGCTGGCAGGATGATGGCAAATACTCCTGGGTCAAATCCCCTACCTTCTACGGCAAGGTGGTGGAGGTGGGGCCGCTCGCAGACCTCTTGGTTAAACTGGCCGCCAAGCACCCGGAGACGGTGGCTCACTTCGATCAGCTGAACGGCATTTATAAAGCGCTCACCGGCTCTGCCATCAAGACCGAACAGCTGCACTCCACCATGGGCCGCATCATTGGCCGGGCGGTGCGCTGCTGCGTGCTGAAAGACACCCTGGCGCACCAGTGGAAGGCGCTCATCGACAACATCGGCAAGGGGGACTTCACCGCCTACATCAAGGCCGAGATCCCGGCGGACAAGGAGTTTCGCGGGGTGGGTTTTGAAGAGGCGCCGCGCGGCATGCTCTCCCACTGGATCGTCATCAAGGAGGGCAAGATCGCCAACTATCAGGCGGTGGTGCCGTCGACCTGGAACTCGGGTCCGCGCAACTTCAATGACGAGCCCGGCCCTTACGAGCAGGCACTGGTGGGCACGCCGGTGGCGGATCCCGCCAAACCGCTGGAGGTGGTGCGCACCATCCACTCGTTCGACCCCTGCATGTCCTGCGCGGTTCACGTGGTGGATACCCAGAATGGCGAAACGACTCAGGTGAAGGTGCTGTGATGAACACCCTGATCCTGGGCGTGGGCAACCTGCTCTTGAGCGATGAGGCAGTGGGAGTGCGCATCGTCGAGGCGCTGGGGCGCGAATACCGTTTTGCCCCCGGCATCGAGCTGCTGGACGGCGGCACCGCCGGTATGGAGTTGCTGGAAGCCATGGCCAGTCGCGATCACATCATTCTGGCGGATGCGGTGCGCAGTGGTAACCCGCCGGGCACAGTGGTGACCCTGAAGGATGAGGAGATCCCGACCCTGTTTGGCCGCAAGATCTCCCCCCATCAGCTGGGGCTGGCGGACGTGCTCTCGGCGCTGCATATGACGGGGGAGTCGCCCAAGCGGCTCACTCTGATCGGCATAGAGCCTGAATCCCTCGAACCGCGCATCGGCCTCACCCCAGTGGTGGCGGCCGCCATGGGGGAGGCGAAGGATCGGATCTTGACCCTGCTGGCCGCCGTTGGCGCCCCCGCCATCCCGCTCTCTGAGCAGGAGAAAGCTGAACAAGAACGGGAGGGCTTATGGCGCAGTCCCATTTAAGCGAGGCAGATGCCATGCAGGAACGCGGGCAGGAGTTTTCGGGTTTTGCCACCAATCCTGCGCCCTTGCTGGTCGCCCAGTATGAGCGGATCGCCCGTGAGGAGATGCAAGGGCTGCCCTTCTATCACGCCACCATGCCCATCGTGGCGGAGTGTGTGCTGTTTGAAGGTCAGTGGCTCGGCTGCGTGCTCACCCCCTGGATGCTGATCGTGGTGGTGCTGCCGGGGCCGGATCAACTGTGGCCGGTGCGCAGCAGCAGCGATCGGCTCGCCCTGCAGCTCCCCTGCGGCAACCTGACCTTTATGGTGGGTGAACTGCCAGAAAGTGGTCAGCTGTTGTCCTGCTCCCTGATGTCGCCGCTCGATCCCCATCTCGGGGCCGAGCAGGGGCGCTCACTGGTGAGCAGCACCCTCAAGATGCTGCTCTCCTTGCCGCTGCATCAAGGTGCCGTCGGCGTGGATCTGGGGCGCAGGCGGCTATTCGGTGCCCGGCGCGGTCAACCGGCATAGTCGCTAGGTTTCACGCGAAATCAAGTTTAGAATAGGGGGCCATTTTGGCCCCTCATTCCCATGTTCAGACACGCATTCCGCCTCTTTTTTGAGTGATGATCCGTGAGTGGTACAAAACAAGAAGGATCCCCATGACTGTTCCACGCAATTCTCTTCGCCATTACGCTAGATCCAGCGCTACCGCCCTGTTGACCCTGCTGCTGGGCACTGCCTCTCACGTGGCGCAGGCCGCCGCCCAATCTGTACCTGCCGAGCTCAAGCTCGCCATCGGTGCTGAGCCCACCGAAGGGTTTGACCCCTTGCTTGGCTGGAGTCACGGCAGCTACCTGCTGCTGCACAGCCCGCTGCTCAAGCAGAACGCCGATCTCAGCTGGCAGGATCTGCTCACCCAATCGGTGACACCGAACAAGGATGGCAAGGGGTGGCTTATCACCCTCAAGCCCGGCCTGAAATTCTCCAATGGCGCGCCGCTCACCGCCGAGGATGTGGCATTTACCTACAACAGCGCAGCCAAGGGCGGCGGCAAGATCGACATGGGCAACTTTGTCTCGGCCAAGGTGGTCTCGCCTACCGAGGTGGCCATCACCCTGAGTGCCCCCCAGAGCACCTTCGTCAACGTGTTGGGCTCGCTCGGTATCGTGTCGAAGAAGGATTACGACGCAAAAGCGTACGCCCAAAAGCCTGTCGGTGCCGGCCCTTACCGGCTGGTGAGCTTCCTGCCCGGTCAGCAACTGGTGGTGGAAGCGAACCCCTATTACGCCGGTGGCAACAATGATTTCAAACGGCTGGTGTTTGTCTTTATCGATGAAGAGAGCGCCTATGCCGCCGCCCAGAGCAGCCAGCTCGATCTGGTGTGCATCCCCCCGTCGCTGGCGCCCACCGTGCCTGCCTCCCTCAAGCTGTGGGTTCGGCCGAGCGTGGAGAACCGCGGCATCGTCTTCCCCATTCCGGCTGCGGGTAGTAAAGATGCCAAAGGTTATCCCGTCGGTAACGACGTGACCTCGGATGTGGCGGTGCGCCGCGCCATCAACTATGCCATCGACCGCAAGCTGCTGGCCGACCAGCTGCTGGAAGGGCATGCCATCCCCGCTTACAGCGCGGTGGAAGGGTTGCCCTGGCAAAGCAAATCTACCGCCTTCAAGGACGGCGATGTCGCCCATGCCAACGCCTTGCTCGACGAGGCTGGCTGGAAGATGGGCAGTGACGGCATTCGCCACAAGGGCTCCCTGCGCGCCGCCTTTACCCTCTGGTACACCAGTGGCGACAGTACCCGCCGGGATCTGGCGGAAGCGGTGCGCGCCATGCTCAAACCCATAGGTCTTGATGTCAGCCTCAAATCTGGCAGCTGGGAGCAGGTGGAGCGCGAGATGCACGCCAATCCGGTGCTGATGGGGTGGGGGAGTCTGGATCCCATGGAGCTCTATCACCACTACCAGAGCGGCTCGGGCGGCGTTGAGTTCTACAACCCGGGCTACTACAGCAACCCTGTAGTGGATGGCCACCTCAAGCAGGCGCTCGATGCCCCGAACTGGCAGGCGGCCGTGCCGTTCTGGCAGCAGGTGGAGTGGGATGGCAAGACAGGCGCCGGGGTGCAGGGGGATGCCGCCTGGGCCTGGCTGCTCAATGTGCAGCACACGTATCTGGCCAACCGCTGCATCGACCTTGGCAAGGGGGCGCCGGAAATTCACGGTAGCTGGTCCCTGCTCAACAACCTCTCTGACTGGCGGTGGACGTGCCGCTAAGTTCGATCTTGAGTCATTCCGGTTATCTGTTGCTAAAAGCCCTGCTGCGTCTGGCAGGGCTCTTGTGTCTGGTCTCTGTCGCCACCTTTGTGCTGCTCAGCTACTCCCCCATTGATCCCATCAAGGCCTATATCGGCAACGATCTGCTCCATGTGCCTCCGGAACAGTACGCCCGTATTGCCGCTCGCTGGGGGCTGGATCAGCCGCTCTGGCTGCGCTACTGGCACTGGTTTACCCAGGTGCTGCAGGGGGATCTCGGTTACTCCATGCTCTACAACTCGCCTGTGGTTCAGGTGATCGGCAGCCGCTTTGCTGCCTCCTTCCTGCTGCTGGCGGGGGCCTGGCTGCTCTCCGGCTTTTTCGGCATTTTGCTGGGGCTGTGCGCCGGTCGCTATCTCAACCGCTGGCCTGACCGTCTTATTTGCCGCTTTGCCTATCTGCTTGCCTCCCTGCCCACCTTCTGGGTTGGTCTGTTGCTGCTCGCCCTGTTTGCGGTGCACTGGCCGCTACTGCCAGTCTGCTGCGCCTGGACGCCGGGGCTCTCTGCCGATGAGGCGGACTGGCTGATGCGATTGCGCCATCTGCTGCTGCCGGTGACCACGCTTGCGCTGCTCGGGGTGGGCAACATTGCCCTGCATACCCGGGGGCGGGTGGCCGAGGTGTTGGAGAGCGACTTTATCCGCTACGCCCGCGCCCAGGGGGATGGCGGCTGGCCCATGCTACGTTTTCACGTGCTACGCCATGCCCTGACCCCGGCGCTCTGCCTGCAGTTTGCCTCGCTGGGTGAGCTGATTGGCGGATCCCTGTTGGCGGAGAAGGTCTTCTCCTATCCGGGGCTTGGGCAGGCGACCGTGGATGCGGGGCTTAGGGGGGATATTCCCTTGCTGATGGGCATAGTGCTTTTTTGCACCCTGCTGGTCTTTATTGGCAACACTGTGGCCAGTGTGCTGCTGGCCCGCATCAATCGGGGCTGGGAGGGCGAGCATGCTGTTTAATCCGCTTCCCTCCATAGTGCGCCTCGGCGTGGCGCTGACAGGATTGGCGCTGCTGGCCGCCTACGGCTGGACCCTCTCCCATCAGGATGTGCCGATGGATCTGCTGGCCCGTCAGCAGGCTCCATCGCTGGTCCACTGGTTCGGGACCGATCAGATGGGGCGGGATCTCTGGCTGCGCGCCTTTCAGGGCACCCTCACCAGTCTGGAGCTCGGCATCAGCACGGCCCTGTGCAGCGGGCTGCTGGCCATGGTGGCGGCAAGCGTGTCGCTTATTCATCCCAGATGCGATGTGGCGGTGCGGCTGCTCATTGACGCCATGCTGGCGTTGCCCCATATGCTGCTGCTGATCCTCATCTGCTTTACCGTGGGGGGCGGCATGCGCGGGGTGATCCTGGCGGTGGCGCTCACCCACTGGCCCAAGCTGGCGCTGATCCTCTGCGCGGAGGCGCGGCGGATCGCCTGCAGCGACTATGTGGTGCTGGCCCGCTGTCAGGGGATGGGAGCACTGCGTCGCTGGCGCACCCACCTGCTGCCGGGGTTGTTGCCCCAGTGGTTTATCGGCACCTTGCTGATGTTTCCCCATGCGGTGCTGCACAGCGCAGCCTTGAGCTTTCTCGGCTTTGGTCTGGCGGCCCACGAGGCTTCCCTTGGCCTGTTGCTGGCCGATGCATTGCGTTATCTGGCCGGTGGCGGCTGGTGGCTGGCCCTCTTCCCGGGCCTGATGTTGCTGCTGTTGGTATTGCTGTTTGATCAGGCTACCCGCGCTTTGCAACAGCTGTTGTGGCACAGGAGTGAACCATGCTGAGTTTTGACCATGTGACCATAGAGGCGGCCCACTACTCCTGGCTGGGGCGGCGCAGCTGGCAGCCATTGCTGACCGATATCAGCTTGCAACTGGCGCCGGGGGAGATAGTGGCGCTGGTGGGGGGGAGCGGCGAGGGCAAGAGCCTGCTGCTGCAAAGCGCCCTGACCCTGCTGCCGGACAACCTGCGGATGCGTGGCACCCTCTCCCTCGATGGCACGCCCCTGTGCGACGCCAGCCGGGCCCGTCTGCGCGGCCACACCCTCTGCTATGTGCCGCAGGGGGTGAGCGCCCTCAATCCGCTGCTGACGGTGGAGCGCCAGCTGGGCCGCGCGGCGCGTCTCTGCGGTCAGAACGGTTCTCGCGAACGGCTCGGCGAGCAACTGCAGCGCTACCAGTTGCCTGCTGCCACGCTGGACCGCTACCCGCGCCAGCTCTCCGGCGGCATGGCCAAGCGCATTCTGGCCTGCACCGCGGCGCTCGGCGGCGCCCGCTACATTCTGGCGGACGAGATCACCGCCTGGCTCGACGAAGGGCTGGCCTGTCTGCTGCTCAGCCAATTGCGCGAATTGGCCAATCAGGGCAGCGGCATCCTCTGGGTCACTCACGATCTGGCGCTGGCGGCCCGTTTTGCCGATCGCATCGTGGCGCTGCATCAGGGGCAGGTGAGCGATACCTTGAGCAGCCACCATCTGCGCCAGGGGCAGGGGAGCGAGATGCTCCGTGCTCACTGGCAGGCACTGCCGGAGTTCAACACGCTCTTCTCTGTGCCGGAGGTTTCCTGATGTTTTCATCTCTGAAACGGATAGTCCGCTGCGTGGCAGATATGCAATGGCTGGTATTCAATGTCAGGCCTGGCCGCAGCTTCATTCACTCTTTGTTACCCCGGAGGTCAGCGGATGTTTGAAGTACGAGATCTCACCATTGCCCAGGGGGAACGCCCCCTCTGGCAGGGGTTGTCGCTGACGGTGAAAGCGGGCGAGCGGCTCGGCATCTCTGCCCCCAGCGGTTATGGCAAAACCACGCTGGGGCGGGTATTGGCCGGTTGGCAACCGGTTCGGGGAAGCGGGGAAATGCGGCTGGATGGGCAGCCTTTGCCTAAGCAGGTAAAAGGCTATAACCCCATCCAGCTGGTGCCCCAGCATCCGGAACTCACCTTCAATCCCTATCGCACCACAGGGCAGGCGCTGTGGGATGTATGGCGCCCCGATGACGCCATGCTGGCCCGCTTTATGGTCAAGCCTGCGTGGCTCAGTCGCAAGCCAGGTCAGCTCTCCGGTGGCGAGCTGGCCCGCATCGCGCTGCTGCGCGCCCTCGATCCCCGTACTCGTTTGCTTATTGCCGATGAGGTGACCGCCCAGCTGGATCCGCAAATTCAGCGCCAGCTCTGGCAGGAGTTGATGATTGAGTGCGAGCAGCGCGGGCTTGGCATGCTGGTTTTCAGTCACCAGCAGGCGCTGCTGCGCCAGATCTGCCATCGAGTGCTGCGTTTTGGTGAGGCACCTGCTGAGCAGGAGTCGATGGTTTGCAATGTGGCCTGAGGGCTGGGGGAGCAGTCAGCACAATAAAACAGAGGGAGGCATCAGCCTCCCTCTCTTTATCTGCCGTTAGCAAACGGTGTTTAACCGGTTCAGGCACTGGCCAGCCAGTTCAGCCAGGCATCCATCCCTTCACCTGTGGTGGCGCTGACCTGGATCACCTGAATATAAGGGTTGACCCGCTTGGCGTTCTCGATGCAGCGGGCCACGTCAAAGCTGACGTAGGGGAGCAGGTCAATCTTGTTGATCACCATCAGCTGGGCGGCGGCGAACATGTCCGGGTATTTGAGCGGCTTCTCCTCCCCCTCGGTGACGGAGAGGATCGCCACCTTGTACTTCTCGCCGAGATCGAAGCTGGCGGGGCAGACCAGATTGCCCACGTTCTCGATAAAGAGGATGCCCCCTTCATTGGCGGGCAGCTGGTGGCAGGCGTCGTGAACCATTTTGGCATCCAGATGGCAGCCCTTGCCGGTGTTGATCTGCACGGCAGGGACGCCGGTGGCACGGATGCGATCCGCATCGGCGCTGGTCTGCTGATCCCCTTCGATCACGGCGCAGGGGCGCTTGTCAGCCAGCTGGCACAGGGTTTCGCACAGCAAGGTGGTTTTGCCTGAACCCGGGCTCGACACCAGGTTAAGCACCAGCTGGGCCGCCTCGTCGAAGTGCTCGCGGTTGTGGGCTGCCAGGGCATTGTTCTTGGCCAGCACATCCATCTCGATGGCGATCAGCTGGCGCTGCCCCATGCCGGGAACCGACAGTCCCGCTTCCCCTTTGCCATAGTGCAGATCACCCTGCTGATGGTCATGGTCATGGTCATGGCTGTGGTCATGCCCGTGATCATGAGAGTGGGGATGATCATGCTGATGGTCGTGAGGGTGATCATGGTGGTGCTCATGAGGGTGATCATGACCCTCTGTCACCACGGGGGCCCGCACACCGTGGTAGTGGTGATGGACATCTCCCTGATGGTGATAGTGGTGGTGAATGATCAGAGTACGTGGCGCGCTCTGCTCTTGGTCATGATGGTGATGTGCGTCATGAGCATGTTCATGGTCGTGATCGTGGGGGTGGGCATGGTTGTGCTTATCTTCATGGCCGGCGATCCGCGCCTGGCCGCATCCGCATACGCTACACATATCAACTTACCTCGATGTCGGTGATGCGCAGGCTGTTCCCCTGCGCGACGCGTAATTTGTATCCGCCACATTCGGGACAGGCTTGCCCGCGCTCGGTGAGGGTGACCGTCTTGTTGCAGTCGTAACACCAGGCCTCTGCCGCCTGGTGCTGAAAGTGGAGCTGGGCCCCTTCGACGGCGGTACCCTTGGCGGCGGCCTCGAAACAGAAGACGATGGTGTCCGGGTCAACGCAGGAGAAGCTGCCGACCTCGAGCCAGAGGGCGGTCACCTTGTTAAAACCCCGCTGGGTGGCCTGTTCGGCTGCCAGATCGATGGCTGCCATGGCCAGAGACATTTCGTGCATGGTGATTCCTTAACAGATCCGCGGGAGGAGTTCCCCCTGGGGCAGCTCCAGATAACGGCGGCTGCCCCAGGGGTTATTGAGGATCACCTTGTGACGCTCGCTCGCTTGCACCACACCGATCTGGCTGGCTGCGGGGTTGAATTGCTGCAAGATGCCCAGTGCGTCCTGCGCCTGTTCGGCAGGCAGGGCCAGCACCATGGTCCCCTCGTTGGCGAGATCATGGGGCTCGAAGCCGTAGAGCTCGCACAGGCCACGCACCGGATCGCACACCGGAATGGCGGACTCCTCCAGCTCGATGGCCACTTGGGAGGCGGTGCTCCATTCATTCAGCACGGCGGCGAGGCCACCGCGGGTGGCATCGCGCAGGGCGTGAGGGGTAATGCCAGCTTTTAGCAGTGCTTCTACCTGCGGCCAGAGGGTGGTGCAGTCGCTCTTGAGATCAGACCCCAGTTGCAGGGCGTCACGGGCCATCAGGATGCAGGCGCCGTGGCTGCCGATATCCCGCGACACCAGAATGGCGTCACCGGCCTTGAGGTTGCGTACCGAGATGCCCCGGCTCTGCTCAGGCAGCGGGAAGGTGCCGACCCCGCTGGTGTTGATAAAAATCTTGTCGGCCGCTCCCTTGGGCACCACCTTGGTGTCGCCGCAGACGATGCGGGCGCCGCTGTTGGCAAGCTCTGTTGCCATCGACTCGACGATGCGGGCGAGATCGGCGTAGGGGAAGCCCTCCTCGATGATAAAGCTGCAGCTCAGGTACTCGGGTTTGGCTCCCATCATGGCGAGATCGTTGGCCGTGCCAGCGATGGCCAGTTTGCCGATATCACCCCCCTCGAAGAACAGTGGCGAGACGGTAAAGCTGTCGGTGGTGAAGGCGATGGGGCCGCTCACCGGCAACAGGGCGGCATCCTCACCGCGCAGCAGGATCTCGTTGCCAAAGTGGCGAAAGAAGAGCTGGTTGATCAGCTGATTCATCTCGACACCGCCGCCGCCGTGGCTTAACTGAATTTCTCTCATTGGATCCCCATATATCGGTAGTAGGCATTGCAGGCCCCTTCGGAGCTGACCATGCAGCTGCCCATGGGCTGGGTCGGGGTGCAGCCCCGGCCAAAGACGTTGCACTGGTTCGGTTTGGCCAAGCCGCGCAGGATATCGGCGCACTGGCACGCCTTGTGGTCATCGATGGGAGTCTGATTGAGCGCGAAGTGGCGCTCCGCATCGCGCTTGGCAAACGCATCGCGCAGGCGCAGGGCGGAGGCGTTGATATCCCCCAGACCTCGCCAGCGAAAATGCTCGCGGGTCTCGAAAAAGCGCTCGACCAGCCGCTGGGCGGCTTTATTGCCACTGGCAGTGACGGCGCGGGTGTACTGCACCTCCAGGGCGTAGCGGCCTTCCACCTTCTGGCGCACCATCATCAGCAGTGCCTCCATCACATCCACCGGCTCGAAGCCGCTCACCACCACAGGCACCTGATAGCGTTGGACTATGGGCAGGTAGATATCGGCGCCTGTGATGACGCTGACGTGGGAGGGGCCGATAAAGGCGTTCACCTTGGCAACCCCGTCAGCCATCACAGCGTGAATGGCGGGCGGTACCAGCACATGGTTGATATGAAACAGCAGGTTATCGACCCCTTCGGCTTCAGCTGCAGCCAAGAGCGCGGCTGTCATCGGGGTGGAGGTCTCGAAACCGATGGCGAAGAAGACCACGGTTTTGTCCGGATTCTCTTTGGCGATGCGCAGGGCATCGAGGGGGTCATAGACGGGGCGAATATCGCTCCCCTTGGCCCGCTGTTGGGCCAGCGTGCCCTTGGAGCCCGGCACCCGGATCATGTCCCCCAGGGTGACCAGAATGACGTTGGGTTGGCGGGCCAGCTCGATGGCCTGATCGATGCGCTCTTTGGGCATGATGCAGACCGGGCAGCCGGGGCCGTGAACGAACTCGATGCTGGCCGGCAGCAACTGGTGCAGGCCGTACTTCATGATGGTGTGGGTATGGCCGCCGCACACCTCCATCACCCGCAGCGGTTCGGGCAGATCTTTGGCCAGTTCGGTAATTTGCGCGGCGAGGGCGCGGATGACGTCGGGCTGACGAAAGCCCTGAAACAAGTCATTCAAGGTCAGCATGGCAAGATATCCTGATCGGGCATCAGGGCCACCATCTGGCGGAAGCTCTCGAGGCTGGCCTGCGCCTCCTCTTCGTCAATCCTGCTCATCACAAAGCCGATATGGAGCAGCACATAGTCGCCAAGGTTGAGGGGCTCTTCGAGCAGCATACAGCTGACGCGCCGCTGCACCCCCAGGGTATCGACGGTGACGCAGTTATCTTCTGGGTGCAGCTGCACCACCTGAGAGGGGATGGATAGACACATGGATTTCAGGACTCCGACAAGGTGGCACAACCTGTTGTGGCAGGCTGGTGCGTGGCAATATGGTGGATGGCAAACCAGAGCTGACCGGCGGCGATGCCACCGTCATTGAGCGGCAGGGTTTCAGAGGTTAAGACCTGGCGGCCGGCTGCTTCGAGGCCGGGCACAAGCTCGTCCATCAGCACCCGGTTTTGAAATACGCCGCCCCCGAGCGCCACCGGATAGCCGGGGAAGCGCTCGGCCAGGGCGATGACCAGAGCGCTGATGGCGCGGATAAAACCGGCGGCCAGGCGGGCGGTGGAGGTGCCTTTGCGCCGCTCGTTGATGAGGGTATTGAGCAGCTCGGCCCACTCGATCTGCAGTGGCCCCTCCGCTGATTTGCTCAGGCCAAAGGCGAGGGGGAAGGGCAATTCATCGGGGGTCAGCTGCAAGGCAGCCGCCTCCAGCAAAAGTCCCGCCTCGCCCTCGTAATCGGGGGTGTCGATCACCCCCAGCAGCGCCGCCACCGCATCGAACAGGCGGCCGATGGAGCTGGTGTAAGGGGTGTTGCGGCCCAGGCGCCAGAGCTGATGCAGGTTGTTGATCCGCTCAGGTGGCAACGTGTTGATCAACGCAATATCGAGGGCGCTGATCTGCTCCACGTCATAGGATTCAAACAGCAGCCCCAGCAGCTGGCGCACCGGCTCGCGAATGGCCGCCTCGCCGCCGATGAGCTTGAAGGGCCTGAGGTGGGCAGCCCGCGTAAAGCCCTTCACATCTGCCAGCAGCAGCTCGCCACCCCAGAGGGTGCCGTCATCCCCAAGGCCGGTGCCGTCGAAGGCAAAACCCAGCACCGGGCCTGTGATCTCATGCTCGGCCATCACCCCTAGCAGGTGGGCGTGATGGTGCTGCACCTCAAGGTGGGTCGCACCCTGTTCGCGGCAATAGTGCTTGGCCCACTGATGGCTGAGGTAGCCCGGGTGGCGATCCGATACCAGCAGTTCGGGCTTGAGATCGTAGAGATCGCGAAAGGTAGCCAGGGTCTGCTCGAAGTGGCCCTGCATTGGCAGGCTGTGCAGATCGCCGATATAGGGGCTGTAGATGCGCTGGCGGCCAAAGGCCAGCGCCAGCTGGTTTTTCTGCTGCGCCCCGACTGCCAAGAGCGGCAAATTGACCGCCTGTTTCAGGCTGGGAGTGCAGGGGGCGTAGCCCCGGGCGAGGCGCAACGTCTGGCGCCGTCCACCTGCCCACTGCACCAGGCTGTCATCGCACGGGTGCAGTATGGGGCGGTTGTGATCCAGGATGCCGTCAATCTCGTCCCCGAGTTCCCTGACCACAGCATCGCATTCGATGAGGATTGGGCTGCCGCGACCATTGGCGCTGGTGGCCACCAGCGGTATGGCGCAGGCATCCAGCAGCAGTTGGTGGAGCGGGGTGTAGGGGAGCATGACGCCAAGGTAGGGGATGCCGGGGGCGATCCCCTCGGCCAGCGGCGCCGCTTGCTGTTGCATGAGATCTGACGGCCGATCATCCTTGGTGCGCTTGCGCAGCAAGGTGATGGGCCTGGCCTGGGAGCCGAGCAGTTGCCACTCTGCCTCGCTGCCGGTGACATGCAGTTTGGCCTCGGCAAGGGATCCCATCATCACCGCCAGCGGCTTGCGCGCGCGCCGCTTGAGCATTCGTAATCTGGCAACACTCTGTTCATTGCGGGCATCACATATCAGGTGATAACCCCCCATGCCCTTGACCGCAATCAGCGCCCCCGCCTGCAGGGCGCTTGCTGCGGCCTGCAGGGCATCCTCGCGCTCGGCCAAGGCATCGCCACGGCCGCTGCGCCAGCTGAGATGGGGCCCACACTCGGGGCAGCTCACCGGCTGGGCGTGGTAGCGCCTGTCCAGCGGGTTTTCATAGGCCGCCGCACAGCGTGGGCACATGGCAAAGCCCGCCATGGCGGTGTGGGGGCGGTCGTAGGGGAGGCGGCGGATGATGGTGTAACGCGGGCCGCAGTGGGTGCAGTTGGTAAAGGGGTAGTGGTGGTGGCGATCGGCCGGATTGGCCACATCCCGGGCGCACGCCTCGCACATCCCCTGATCCGGTGAGATGGCGACCGTGGCGGCGCTCTGTTGCTCGCTCGCTTTAATTTGAAACTGGCCATGAAACTGGCCGTTAAAGTCGGGATCATCGTCAAGGGACAGCGCCCGCTCGCTGAAGTGGTCGATGCGGCTGAGCGGCGGTGCCAGTTCCCGCAGCTCGCGGGCAAAGTCGGCCAGCTGCTCGGGGGAACCCTCGGCACCTATGGTGACGCCGTTGGCATCGTTCAAGACATAACCGGTAAGGCCGTGGCGCAGTGCCAACCCATAGACGAAGGGGCGAAAGCCGACCCCCTGCACTATACCGTCCATATGAAATTCGCGGCGCAATCGGGTGGCCGCAAGGTTGGGGACTAGGGTGGTTGTCATGCCAGCGCCTGTTGCACGGCATCTTGTCTTTCTGGCAAACGCAGCACCCGGCGCTCGTTCTCCTCGCGCCGCACCCAGCCATCCATCTCCATGCGCAGGCAGAACGGGATGGCGTATTTACGCGACAAACCGGTGATCTCCTTGAGGGATGCCATGTCGATCAGATCTCCCACCTGCTGGCCTGCCAGCACGGCGGCGACCATCTGGTTGTAAAGGGCAGCGTCGTAGTAGATGGGGCCATCGAGCTGCACCAGGTATTTGAGCCTTGCCAGATTGCGCAGCTGCTTTTGCAGGGCGCCTTTTTGTTGCAAGCCCTGCTGCAGGGCCGCGGGCAGTTTGCGGGTGATAAAGGGATCCAGTTCCACGCCGCCGGGGCCAAGTTTACCGGGCTCGTAACCCGCCTTGCCTTGATCTCGCACCACCTTGAGCACCAGCTGTGCCTCTTCCCCCAAATCATCTTCTGACTCGCCGCTGCCCGGCTGCCACTTGTCATGGTGCAGGCGAACAAGCTGCTCCCCCTTGAGTTGCTGGAGGAGGGCGTGAGTGACCGGCAAGGCGATGCCAAATCGGGTCGCAAGCTCGGCGGCGCTGAGCGGTTCGCTAGCCAGCGTAGCGAGCAACTGATCGCGGCTCTGGGCTAGCCAGTGGTTATCCAGCAGCCAGTCACCGAGAGGGGTGACCTGCTCGGGTCGCTGGTCAAAGCGGCTGGCCGCTACATAGCCGTTGAGCCCCAGCTGCAGGGCAGCAGGGTTGTAACCGGCGAGCACATTTGGCAGCTCGCCAAGCAGGGTATGCAGTGCCTTGCGTCTGGCGGGGTGGATATCGCCGCACCAGATGATGCGGGCACCGTGTAGCAGTTCGCTGCTGCCATGGCGAATGATGGCGAGCGGCTGGCCGAAAAAGCAGGGGATGGGAGTCGCAAAGATCAGCCGCGCCAGCCGGGTATCTTTTATTGGTACAAAGCGCGCCCGGCCATGCCAGCTGCCGAGGGCCACTTCGACCTCCTTGTTGTGCAGAGAGGGACGTAGCGTCTTGCTGCTCAGGCGCTCGGCGTTGAGTCGTACGATAAGGTGGGTTGCCGCCTCGCACTTGCTTGTTGCGCTGGTGAGGCAGTGACCACGGGCCACCTCCTTGTGGGGCACTTTTTTCAGGCCCACCGCCACCCTGCAGACGGCGCCAATTTCATCGACGCTCTGGTGATAAGCCTGCAGGGAGCGCACCTGCACTTCCCGATCGGCGGGGTAGAGGCGCAGCTTGTCTCCCACCTTGAGGCTGCCCTGCTGCAGGGTGCCGGTAAGCACGGTGCCGGTGCCATTGGCGGTAAAGACCCGGTCTACATACAGTCGCGGCGCACCCTGTTCGCGGGCAGCGTGCGATTCTGGTACATCGGCAAGCCGGCGCACGATGGCGGTGTGCAGGGCATCGATGCTTTCGCCGGTTTTGGCGCTGATGCTGACGATATCAGGCACCATGCCGCTCTCGTCCATCACCCGCTCCAGCAGGCTCTCTTCGAGGAGTGCCCGCTCGTCGGGTTCCACCAGATCGCACTTGTTGATGCAGACCAGCAGGCGCGGCACCCCCATCGCCTTGAGCAGGCGCAGGTGATCGCCGGTCATCGGCATCCACCCCTCGTCGGCGGCAATGACCAGCAGCACCAGATCCAGACTCCAGAGCCCCGCCACCATGTTGCGGATATAGCGCTCGTGGCCGGGCACATCGATGACGCCTATGGTGTTGCCCTGACCGTCGTCGAAGTGGGCAAAGCCGAGATCCTGGGTCATGCCGATGGCCTGCTCGTGGGCGCGGGCGGTGGTGATGCCGGTGAGGGCCTTGATCAGCAGGGTCTTGCCGTGATCCACGTGGCCGGCGAGACCGATAACGGCGCGATAGGGGGTCATGGGATCAGGGCTCCTCAGTTGCATTTATCGAGGCAGGTAGCAGCAGCTCGTGAAGCTGGGCGATTAAAACCGACATATCAGCTGGCAGCAGAGTCGCCATATTGAGCAGCACCTTCTGCTGGCGCACTGTGGCAATGACCGGCACCGGCAGTTCGCGCAGGGCATCTAGCAACTGCTGGGCCGGACGTGGGTCGGTGCATTCGAGCGCAGGTGCGGGGTAGAACTCGTCCGGCAGGGTACCGCCGCCCACCACCAACTGGGCGGGGACCGGCACAAAGCAGCCGGGCAGGGCGGCCATCAGCTGATCGGCCCGTGTCTGCATGGCGGCCGGGTTGCTCAAGGTGCGCTGGGCAATGCCCTCGCCGATGGGGGATTTGTTGAGCTTGTGAATGAGCAGGCGTTCCAGCAGGGAGTAGACGATGCGGCTCGGGCGGAAGGTGCGCATCATGGGGTGTTTTTCCAGCCGCTTGATGAGGTCGCTGCGGCCACTGATGATGCCCGATTGCGGGCCGCCCAGCAGCTTGTCGCCGGAGTAGCAGACCAGATCCACCCCCGCCTTGATATACTGGCGCACCGAGGTTTCGTCCGGTGCAAACTCCTCTGTGGTCAAGCCCGAGCCCTGATCCACCGCCAGCACCACCTGCTCTGGCAGGGCGCGGGCCACCTCGCCAATATCGGGGGATTCGGTAAAGCCGCGAATGGTGAAATTGGATTTGTGCACCATCAGCACCAAGGCGGTCTGATCGGTGATGGCATCGAGGTAATCCTTGGCGGTAGTGATATTGGTGGTGCCCACCTCCACCAGTTTGGCGCCGGAGAGCGCCAGAATATCGGGGATGCGAAAGCCGCCGCCAATCTGGATCTGCTCGCCCCGCGAGACGATCACCTCGCGCCCCTTTGCTATCTCCTGCAGCAGCAAGAAGAGCGAAGCGGCATTGTTGTTGACCACCAGCGAATCCTCCGCCTGGGTGAGGCAGCCGAGCAGGGGTGCGATCAGCCCCTTGCGCCCGCCGCGCTTGCCGGTGGCGAGATCCAGCTCCAGATTGTTGTATCCGGTGTTGAGGTCGCGTACCTCGTCCCACAGCTCGTGACTTAGCGGCGAGCGCCCCAGATTGGTATGCACCAGGGTGCCGGTGGCGTTGATCACCCGGGTCTGACGCTGGCGCAACTGCTGCTGGCAGCGCTTGGCAATCAGCGCTTCAAGGTGCTCGGGGGTAACCCCGTGCTGGCGAAACGCCTCGCTCTGGCGCAGCGCACTCAGGGTATCGCGCACCGCCTGGGTCACCAGCGGGCGGCTCAGCGCTTCAATATAACCGGCGAGAAAAGGTTGCTGCAGCAGCTGTTCCACTTGCGGTAGACGGCGCGCTTGTTGCTGGCTGGGCTGTGGCAGTGAATCTGGCAGTGAATCGTCGGCAGTCGGACATGATTCGGGCTGACTGTGGGAGTGGGCGATGGCTGGCGCGTGAGACGAGTTCGGCATGGGATTACCAGGGCAGTGCGTGGGTTTGAGATACGCGCAGCTTCGCCGATAGAAGGGCCGAGCTGACGGATTATTCTGCGCTGGCAATGTCAGCATGAATTAATGGTTGATTCATGCTGGCAAATTAACGATTGGCCAGGCTGAACACCGATGTCCGGATTATATTGGCAAGCAGTACGCACCTTTGTTAAACAAGGTGAATTCGACTATTCACTATATTAAATTGGCGGAAGAGGCAGGAATCGAACCTGCCAAAGCCTTCTCGGCTAACATCGGTTTTGTAGACCGAGGAGGCCACCAGACCCCATCAACTTCCGTAATGGCTGATATTTTGAGCCAGTAAAATCAGACTGGCAATGATTTTCTTCATATTTTACAGATGCTTGGTAAATGTGGTCTGACGTTGTTTCATATCAATAAAAGGACAGTTAGCCCGACGTTTGAATACAACGTCAGGCTCTTTTGATATCTCCAGTGTTACGAATAAATAACTTATTTAACAGCTGATAAAATAACTATCGCTCGTCATTGGTGATATTCCACTGATCCAGTCTTTCTATTAACAAGCTGGTATCTTTGGCGGCATCAAGATGCTGATAAAGATAATCCATCGCCTCGCTTACCATCTCGGTCATCGGGAAGGAGAACGCAACGATGGCCGGTTGTACCCCGACAAAGATCACCTCGGGGACAAAGGTCTTGAGCTCGTCGATCAGGAAATTGAGCGGCATATTGTGGGTCGAGAAGATAAACATCTCGGCGATGGTCTCGGGGGGGATCACCTGCAGGGTGCCCGCCTTCTCGCCGATCTCGGCGGCATCCACCAGCACCACCCGCTCCGGTTGCAGCTCCCGCACCTTGTAGACCATATTTTCCGGCGCTATGCCGCCGTCGATATGGATCCAGTCGGGCAGGGGGGCGGCTTGCAGCTTGTCCGCCAGATAAGGGCCGGCACCATCGTCCCCCATCATGGCATTGCCCACGGTCAACATGAGATTGCAGCCCATCAGCGGCTCCTTACCATCAGGTACATATGGGGGTCGTTATAGAGGGCGGTGAGCTGATCCATAAAGGTGTTGGTCCAGCCCAGCTCCTGCTCATCGAGCACATTGTCGGCTTTGCGCAGTCGGTCGAAGGCGCAGGCCAGCATATGGCAGTGCTCGCGATAGATGGTGATCTCGCCAAAGGTGAGAAACCCCTCCATCTTGCGGCGCGCCTCGCTGCCGGCTGGCAGCTTGGCCACCCAGTCGCGATAACCCGTTAGCGGGCAGACCAGATCGGCACTGAGGCAGTCGACGATGCCGAGGTGGTGGCCGATGGCGAGGCTGTAGTACATCACCTCCTTGGCTTCCTCGGGCACGTCGAACTGTTCATCCACAAACTTGCGCGAGAGGCGGTAGAAGAAAACCTGATCAGCCATGCACCGCCTCTCCCTTGCCTGCTGCCCGGTTGAGGCAGGCGTTTGCGAGGTTGTTGACGATCTCCGACAGGCGCGGGTCGTCGTGCTGATCGAGGTAGCTCTGGATACGCAGATCCACATCCTGCTGGGTCGCCCCTTCGAGCAGTGCCATAAACTCGTCGGCGATGATCTGTCCTTGCCGGTAACCGGCCATGCGGCGCGCTTCGCGCTCGATCATCACCCGAATTTCGTTGGGGATGCCGGTGTGGCGCAGTTCGACCCGCTCACCCGGTTGCACCTCGTGGCTGGTGGCTGTGAGTTTTTGCTCAAGCAGACCGAGCGCCACCGCAAAGCCGTAGATGGTGGCGGCAGGGGTGGGCGGACAGCCCGGAATATAGACATCCACCGGCACTATCTTGTCGGTGCCACCCCAGACGCAGTAGAGATCGTGGAAGATGCCGCCGTCACAGCCGCAGGCGCCGTAGGCGATGCAGATCTTGGGATCGGGGGCTGCCTCATAGGCGCGCAGGGCAGGGACTCGCATCGCCCGGGTCACAGCGCCGGTAAAGAGCAGGATGTCGGCGTGACGGGGAGATGCGACCACCTTGATGCCGAAGCGCTCGGCATCAAACAGCGGTGTGATGGTGGCGAAGATCTCGATCTCGCAGGCGTTGCAGCCGCCGCAATCGACCCGATAGACATAGGCCGAGCGGCGAATGTCTTTGAGCAGGGTTTTTTTAAGTTTGGTGATCTCGGGATCCTGTGCCAGCGGCACGGCGCGGGTATGGGCATGGCCGACAACCGGTTCTATGCCTTTGATCTTGCTCATCACATCCACTCCTGTTGTGTGGCTATCGGTGTGGCAATCGGTGTGGTCATGGCCGAGTCAGGCTGGCTCAGCATGCTCTGTTTTCGTTTGCAGTTGGGGCAGTGGTGCAGGCGCTCCGGGGTAGTGAGCGGGGTGCCAGCCTGCTTGAGGGTGTCCTCCACCAGCGCCACCAGCTTGCTCGGGGCAAAGTAGGTGCCGCACAGGGTGCAGGGGGCCAGCGCGAAGCGGGCCTCCTCATAGAGATCGGCCTTGTTGGTCACCGCCAGCTCGAACTCGGGGGAGAGGGCGATGGCATGGGTCGGGCAGACCTCTTCGCAGCGGCCGCAGAAGATGCAGCGGGCCATGGAGATCTCCCAGCGGCGCTCGCCAGTCTCCATATCGACCTCCATCACCAGCGCGTTGGCCGGGCAGGCCTTGGTGCAGGCGGCGCAGGCGATGCACTGATCCGCCTGATATTTCGGTTTGCCGCGAAAATCCCGGTTCACCTCGTAGGGGGTGAAGGGGTACTTGGCGGTCGGTTTGCCAGCCTTGAGGATGGTCTTGAACAGCTTGATCATGATGACCCCTTACTTGAGCGGAGAGTTTTTGCGGTCGATACCGTAGCGCTCGATCTCCTTGTAGGAGACCACGGTGGACTTGCCCTTCTTGGGGTCGACCAGGGTGACCCGATCGGTACAGGAGTAGCAGGGATCCAGACTGCCGATGATCAGCGGCGCATCGGCGACGGTATTGCCACGCAGCATGTAGCGCAGGGCGGGCCAGTTGGCGTAGGTAGCGGCGCGGCAGCGCCAGCGGAACAGCTTCTGGTTGTCGCCGGTCATGCTCCAGTGGACGTTCTCGCCACGGGGCGCTTCGGTAAAGCCCAGCGCAAACTTGCCCGGCTGATAGGTGAAGCCTTCGGTCAGCAGCGGCCCTTCCGGCAGGTGCTCAAGGCCAAACTCAATCATGTCGAGGGAGTCGTAGAGCTCGTGGATGCGCACCAGCACTCGGGATTGCACGTCGCAACCCGCCAGCGTCTGGATCTCCATCGGCAGCTCGCGATAGGCGGCAAAGTCGTGGACCCGGCGCACATCGCGCTTGAAGCCGCTGGCCCGCACCATGGGGCCGACGCAGCTGAAATCGCGGGCGATTTGCGGGTCGAGGCGGCCTATCCCCACCAGACGGGAGGTGATATTGGCGGTGTCGAGCAGCATGGCCACCAGGGGTTTGAGCTCATCACGGAGTTCGCGCACCAGCTGGGCGCCCTTGATGCGATCTTCCTTGAAGATGTCGCGGCGTACCCCGCCAATCAGGTTGAGGCCGTAGGTCTTGCGCGCGCCGGTCAGCAGCTCGGCCAGGGTCATGGACTTTTCCCGCACCCGGAAGAACTGCATAAAGCCGGTGTCGAAACCGGTGAAGTGGCTCGACAGCCCGATGTTGAGGATATGGCTGTGCAGGCGCTCCACCTCCAGCAGCACGGCGCGGATCATCTTGGCCCGCTCGGGCACCTTAATGCCCATGGCGTTCTCCACCGAGGTGGTGTAGGCGACGCTGTGGGTAAAGCCGCAGATGCCGCAGACCCGGTCGGTCAGAAACGCCACTTCGTTGTAGCCCATGCGGGTTTCCGCCAGCTTCTCCATGCCGCGATGGACATAGAAGAGGCGGTAGTCGGCGTCGATGATGTCTTCCCCATCGACAAACAGACGAAAGTGACCCGGCTCGTCCGAGGTGATGTGCAGCGGGCCCACCGGCACTATGCGGTTGGCCTCATTGCCCAGTTCATTGACGAAGGGGTAGGTCTCGGTGTCGGTGGTGGGCATCGGGCGCTGGCGATAATCCATGGCGTCCTTGCGCAGCGGGTGGATATTCTCCGGCCAGTCATCCGGCAGCACCAAACGGCGTTCGTCCGGCAGGCCGACGGCGCGCAGGCCATACATGTCGCGGATTTCCCGCTCGCCCCACACCGCCGCTGGTATGGTCGGGGTGATGGAGGGGTACTCCTGTTCGATGGCGTTGACCAGCACCCGGACTGTGATCCAGCTTTTGGTGTCGCCCTCCATGGAGAAGACGTGGTAGACGGCGAAGTGGCCGTTGAGGCTGCGCTCGTCATTGGCAAACGAAACCGAGAGCCAGCCTCCCTGCTTGTGAAAAATCAGGCTGGTGAGGGCCACCAGGCTGGTGGGCTTGACGGTCAGGGTGGCCTGATCGGCGGTCTGCCACTGCTCGTCGATGATGGCGTGGGGCAGTTGCGCTCGCAGTTGCTGGATATAGTCGCAACCGATGCGATCCTGGATGGCGATGGTCATGCAGTTCTCACTTTAAATTCGCAAATGATGAAATCGAAAAAAGCAGCTGTGATGGCGGGCATGAGTTATACCCCGACCAGATAGGCGAGCAGCGCCAGCAGGGCCAGCCCCAAGCCATAGCGGGTGAGCTTGTGGGTGCGCACGAACTGGGTGCGGGCCATGGAGTTCTCGATGATGCCCGCAAGTCCAAAGGCCACCAGCAGCTTGCAGAGCAGGATCAGGGCGGCCACCGCCAGCGCGGGCAGGCTCCAGTTCGCCGCCTTGCCGAAAGGCAGGAAGATCACCAAAAAGAGCTGCACCACCACTAGCTGCTTGAGGCCCATGCCGAGTTTGAGCAGGGCCAAACCGGCGCCCGAGTACTCGGTGAGCGGCCCCTCCTGCAGCTCCTGCTCGGCTTCGGCGCAGTCAAAGGGCAGCTTGCCCATCTCCACAAACACCGCGAAGGCGCAGGCGGCCCCCGCCAACAGGGTAGCGATGGGCGCGGCCAGCGGCTGGGTGGCGACGTAGCTGCTGATGTTGCCCAGATCCGAACTGCCCACCATCATCGCCATGATGAAGCAGGCGAGCACCAGAATGGGCTCCACCAAAATCCCTAAGGTCAGCTCGCGGCGGGCACCGATCCCGGCAAACATGCTGCCGCTGTCCAGCCCCGCCAGGGAGAAGAAGAAGCGGAAGATGGCGAACAGGTAGATGTCGGTGATGAGATCCCCGGCGATGGGAAAGGGGGACTCGTGGGTCAGGGTCGGCAGCGCCATCCCTACCAGCAAGAGGGCTGCGATCAGCAGCGCCGGCATCAGGTTGAAGATGATACCGGCAGGCTCCGGGGTCACCTCCTGGCGGCGCAGGAGCTTCCCGATATCCCGGTAATCCTGCAGCAGGCCGGGCCCCTGACGGGAGTGCATCTTGGCCCGCAGCACCCGGTTGAAACCGGTGGCCAGCGGCGCCAGCGCCAGCATGGCGATGGCCTGGGTCAGGGCGAGGGCAACCATGCCCCAGCTCGGCATTTCAAGAACAGGCATATCAGACTCCTACAGCCATCAGGATAAAGAGCGCCAGCACCAGGCCGTGCAAGAGCCAGCCAGCGGCCGAGGGAGACGCGCTCACCCCGTGCAGGGCGGTGGCCAGATCGAGCTGGGGCTGTTTGCGATAGAGCGGTGCGCAGAGCTGGCGCAGGGTATGGGTGACACCGCCGGAGGTGAGGCTCATGCGCTCCTCGTAGGCGTAACCGCAGGCCCACGGCGTACCGGCGTGACGACGACCCAGCTTGGGCCCCTTGAAGATGGCCACGACCAGCAGCGGGATCAGGAACAGCCCCAGCAGGGTGATGGCAATCACCGGCGGGGAGAGGATCGCCTGTGAGCTGTCGAGCGGCAGCAGGGTTGCGCCAGTGGCCACGCTCATCTGGCCCATGAGCTGAGAAGAGACGAGGGCCTGACCGTAGCCGCTGACAAAGGGGGCAATCCAGAGGGCGCCCAGACCCAGCACCAGACAGACCGCTGCCAGCAGCAGGGTGCCTGCCACCATGGCATTGGGTACTTCGCGGGCCTGACTCGCTTTTTCGCTACGCGGTGCGCCGCAGAAGCAGATGCCATACACCTTGACGAAACACATCACCGCCATGGCGCCGGTCACCGCCAGCATCACCACCGCCAGCGGGGCGACGACGGAGGTGCCGAGTTTGGTCATGGAGAGGAGCGCCTGATAGATAAACCACTCGCTGACAAAGCCGTTGAGGGGCGGCAGCGCCGAGATGGCCATGGCACCGATAAGGAACGCCAGCGCGGTCCAGGGCATCAGTTTGGCCAAGCCACCCATCTTGTCCATGTCACGGGTGTGGAGGCGGAACATCACGGAGCCGGTGCCCATAAAGAGCAGGCTCTTGAAGATGGCGTGGTTGAGCAGGTGATAAAGGGCGCCGAGCAGCCCCAGCACCACCAGCGCCGGTTGCTGGTTGGCGATGCCGATCATGCCGATCCCCATCCCCATCAGGATGATGCCGATGTTCTCCACCGTGTGGTAGGCGAGCAGCCGCTTGAGATCGTGCTCCGCCAGCGCAAACAGCACCCCGAGCACTGCCGAGCAGGCACCGAAGATCAGCACCATGTAGCCCCACCAGAGCTGGCTGGCACCGAGAAAATCGATGCTGACTCGCAAAATGCCGAACAGACCCAGCTTCACCATTACTCCAGACATCAGCGCCGAAATATGGGAGGGGGCGACGGGCTCTGCTACTGGCAGCCAGCCGTGCAGCGGCACGAAACCGGCGCGCAGGCCAAAGCCGCAGAAGCTGAGCAGGAAGACCAGGGATGCCAATGCGCCCGCCAGATGGTGTTCACGCAGCGCGGCGAACTCCAGCGAACCAGACTCGCGGCAGAGCAGCCAGAAGGCGACCAGCACCAGCGCCATGCCGATATGGTTCATCACCAGATAGAGGCGGCTCTGTTTGGCGGCATCCGGATTGGTCTTGACCAGCCAGTAGGTGGTGAGGGTCACCAGCTCGTAGCAGAGCAAAAAGCCCAATGCGTTGTCGGCCAGCACCATGCCCACCATGGCGAACAGGAAGAGGTTCATCAAGACGCCAATGGCCACATCCCCCTTGCCCTGATATTCGCGGATATAGGCAAAGGAGTAGAGGGAGACAGCCAAGCCCACGAGCGTGATCACCAGCAGCATCAGCGCGGCCAACATATCCAGATGGACCGAGCCCAGCAGCCAGATCTGGCCGTCGATCGGTGCATCTTGGGCCAGGGCCTTGATGGCGGCAACAACACCGACGAGCGAGCCCAGCAGGGCGAAGCCACTATTGAGACGGTTTGCCAGCCAAGGCTGCTTTTGCAGCAGCAGACCGGCGGCAGCGCCCAGCAAAAAGAGCAGGAGCGTGGCCATAACAAGGGGGGACAACATCAGCAGGCTCCTTCAGTGATTGAAGCGTCGGGTGAAACAGGCGCAGTCGTGGCGGTCGAGCAAGATGCGGTCGTGCAAGCAGAGGCCGAGAAGGCGGGGGCACCTTGCGGGTGAGCATTGGCCGCTTGCAGGCGGCGATCGCGGGCGGCGTTGGCACAGGCCATGTCGTTGACCATGCTCAGTGACTGGGAGGGGCAGGCACTGACACAGGCGGGGCCTTCGGCGCGAAACTCGCAAAGATCGCACTTGACCGCAATGCTGCGCACGCCCGGCTCCCAGCTCAGCAGATCTTCGCCAAAGCAACGCAGACCAGCGGAGGTGGAGGGGTTGCTGGAGCGGATGGAGCAGGGAATATAGGTGTCGTAGCTGTTGGCCATGGCCACCGGACGGCTGCCACCGCTCTGGATGGCGCCGAACGGGCAGGCCACTGCGCACAGGTTGCAGCCGATGCAGAGCGACTCGTTGAGCTGCACGCAATCGCCGGTCTGGCGAATTGCTTCGACCGGGCACACCTTGATGCAGGGGGCATCGTCACAGTGACGGCACTGAACCGGCATGGTCGCCTGCTCGTGTCGCATAACGGTTAAACGGGGGGCTTGCTGCAAACCTTGCGCCTTGTGAACCGTGCTGCAGGCCGCCATACAGGTGCCACAGCCGATACACAGCTTGGGGTCAGCGATAACGAAGCGGTTCATAGCCTACCTTGTCGTGTCGCGAACGGAGAGAATAGGGGCAGGATGGCAAAATGCGGGCCAAATCTGATAAGGCGCCAGAAATGAGTTTAACTTTATGTTTTTTAAATGATTTTAAATTTTGTGTTGAGCCGCGGCGAGGACGCGGCACAGTGTCGAACCGTGACGTTCGTCACTTGTGACGAAGGGCGAGAGAGGGTTCGTCACCCCGGAAAAGGCAGTATGAGTAGGGTGCAAAGAACGAAGTGAATTGCACCGCTAATTAAATGCGTAAGAGCAGAGGTGCAATGCGCTGCGCTTATTGCACCCTACGGTACTGGTTAGCTGATCTAGCCTTCAAGGAACCGCTGTATTATGCACTCTTGTGAGTGCTCTCCTCTTGGCCAGCGTGTACTGTGCCACAGTATTCGAGTTGTCGCTTGAATGCCTTTTTGTTTGCAGATTTGAAATTTTCGAGCATAGGGGGGAGAGGTGTGTTCATCGATTTGAGGCGTGTGTTTAAAAAATTACTTAAAGGGACGCATGAGCGAGCATCCCTGCATATGAGAGAAGTATTCAAAGGGAGTGGCTTTACCAGTTTGCCACCCTGTATGTGTGACCAATACCCTGTGCCAATTCCGCCTGGCATGACAATTGAGGCTTATGTAGTCCGATTCTTGGTATCAGAGGCGAGCCTGACGCGGTTATTCCAGATCTGCCTGCATGCTGGTTATGTGGTTAATCCAAATCTGAGCACTCAGGTCATGATGAAGAATGCGCAGCATTTGCCCGTCCAAAAAATGATGCTCTTTCTGTACCCCGCATTTGGAGGTGTCATTGTCTCGTTTGCTTGCAATGATCTTGACGTGCTTGCGGCGGTTCAGTGCAGTGCTTTGCAGCCGCCACTGCCAGCAGAGTCATTTCCCTGGTTTGAGCCCGAGAACGTGGGGTCACTACAGGGGGATGTGGAGTATTGGTGGGATTATCTGTGGTTGCCCTTCTGGGTTTCACTAAGTCTGCAAGAACAGGCTGATCTTGCGCTGGAGCCAGAGTGGCGTGAGTTTATGGAGAGTCATCATATACCTGATGATCCCGTGGTTGCGGGTTAACATCCTTCCTCTCCCTGTTCTGGTTTATCAAGGCCAGCATTCCTGCCGCGCTGACCTTATCCTTTTCTGCCCTACATCGTAACCACGTGTTTGTGAACGCTTGCCAGAGGTTTTCGACGTTCGATCTGGCGTGCCTGTCAGCCGGTGTCGAGCTCGTCACTTTTGTCGTGTCGATCACTGTTACGGCCTGCGGTTGTCATCGTCACCGGCCTGAAAACCTTCGTCTACGATTCTGATTACTCCTTTATTTTCAGTTGCTTGCTAACTTCATTTCGCTCATTTCCTTTTCTGGTCTGATAAATGCTTTGTGGGTGAGCCGGCTGCGTCGTCGGTGTTTGAGTGTATTGCCCCCTGAGGTGATGACACTTGGGCACGCCGGGCGATGCCAGTGCGGCAGTAACGAACCATTTAGGATCCCTCTCTATGAACAGCTTCGTGATTGCAGATCCCAGTCTCTGTATTGGGTGTCGTACCTGTGAGGTGGCGTGCGCCGTGTCACACCAGTCAGGTTCCTGTACGGGAACCCTTGAGCGGGGAGGCGGCCTGCATCTTGCCATCGAGGATGGACATCTGGTCTCCAAGGACAGCTATTTTCAGCCGCGCCTGAAGGTGATTGTGGGCAGCAAGGTGACCACGCCCGTGCTCTGCCGCCAGTGTGAAGACAAGCCGTGCGCCATGGCCTGCCCCAACAATGCCATCGTCAGCGAGGATGGCTGCGTCAAGGTCATACAAGCGCGCTGCATCGGCTGCAAATCCTGCGTGGTGGCCTGTCCTTATGGCGCCATGAGCGTGGTGATGAAAGAGGTGGCACCCGCAGCGGATGCGCTGTTCAAGCGCCCGCAGACCAAGGCGCAAGCCTTGAAGTGCGATCTTTGCCGTCATCGCGAGGCCGGCCCGGCCTGCGTCGAGGTGTGCCCCACCCAGGCACTGCGTCTGGTGACCCCCGAGATCCTGGAGACGCTAAGCCGGCAGAAACAGCTGGCCAGTGTCGAGGCGATGGCGTCCTGTTTGCCCGGAGCGTGAGGTCCACCCATTGGTGGTGCCCTCCGTTTATCGTAAACAAACAAGAGTGTGAGTCATGAAAAAAGTCATTACCGTCTGCCCTTATTGCGGCACCGGTTGCAAGATCAACCTGCTGGTTGAAAACGACAAGGTGGTGGGCGCCGAAGGCGCCAACGGCCGAACCAACGAGGGGCAGCTGTGCCTCAAGGGGTTCTACGGTTGGGATTTTCTCAACGACACCAATCTGCTGACCCCCCGTCTCAAGAGCCCCATGATCCGCCGCGAGCGCGGTGGCAAGCTCGAATCCGTCTCCTGGGATGAGGCTATCGCCTATGCCAGCAGCCGTTTGGCGGCCATCAAGGCCAAGTATGGTGCCGACGCCATCATGACCACCGGCTCTGCCCGGGGCCCGGGCAACGAAGCCAACTATGTGATGCAGAAATTTGCCCGCGCAGTGCTGGGGACGAACAACGTCGACCACTGCGCGAGGGTGTGTCACGCACCCTCAGTCTCCGGTCTGGAGACAACTGTAGGCAACGGCGCCATGAGCAACGCCATTCCCGAAATTCAAGATGCCAAGTGCCTGCTGGTGTTTGGTTACAACGCTGCCGATTCTCACCCCATCGTGGCGCGCCATATCCTCAAGGCGAAAGCCAGGGGCGCCAAGCTGATCGTCTGTGATCCCCGCATGGTGGAAACCGCCCGTATCGCCGATCAGTGGCTGCCGCTCAACAACGGTTCCAACATGGCGCTGGTCAATGCCTTTGCCAATGTGCTGATCACGGAGGGGCTCTACGACAAGGAGTATGTCGCCAACTACACCGAAGGGTTCGAGACCTTCAAGGCCACGGTAGCCAGGTACACCCCGGAATACGTGGAGGGGATCACCGGCCTCAAAGCCGCGGATATCCGCGCCGCCATGCGCACCTATGCTGAGTCACCCGCTTCCATGATCCTGTGGGGCATGGGGGTGACCCAGTACGGTCAGGCGGTGGACGTGGTGAAAGGGTTGGCGAGTCTGGCGCTGCTGACCGGCAACTTCGGTCGCCGCGGCACCGGCTGCGGCCCGGTGCGCGGGCAGAACAACGTGCAAGGCACCTGCGACATGGGGATGCTGCCGCACCAGTTCCCGGGCTATCAGTCCGTGAGCGACCCCGCCATCAGCGCCAAGTTTGCCAAGGCGTGGGGCGTGCCGTCCCTTTCCCAACAGCCCGGTTATCGTCTGACCGAACTCAGTCACAAGGTGGAGGAGGGCAAGTGCAAGGCCTTCTACATCTTCGGTGAAGATCCGGCCCAGACCGAGGCCGACCTGGCCCAGTTCAGGCGCACCCTGGGCGGCATGGATCTGGTGATAGTGCAGGACATCTTCATGACCCAGACCGCCGAGATGGCGGATGTGATCCTGCCCGCCACCAGTTGGGGCGAGCACGAGGGGGTTTACAGCTCGGCGGATCGCGGCTTCCAGCGCTTCTACAAGGCGGTGACGCCACCCGAGAACGTGAAGCCGGACTGGGCAATCTTCTCGCTGATGGCCACCGCCATGGGGTACCCCATGGAGTATCGCGACACCCAACAGATCTGGGACGAGATGCGCGCCCTTTGCCCGCTCTATACCGGGGTCAGCTACGACAAGATGGCGGATCTCAAGAGCGTGCAGTGGCCTTGCCCGACCGAGGATCACCCGGGCACCAGCACCCTGTTCGAGGGGAATGTGTTCACCACCCCGAGTGGCAAGGGTCAGCTGATTGCCTCCGAGTGGCGTGCGCCGCTGGAGCAGCCTTGTGCTGAGTATCCGCTGGTGCTCTCCACCGTGCGGGAGGTAGGACACTACTCCTGCCGCTCCATGACAGGCAACTGCTCGGCGCTGCAGACCCTGGCCGATGAGCCCGGCTATGTGCAGATCCACCCGAGCGATGCGCAAAAGCTTGGGGTGAAGGATCAGGCGCTGGTGTGGATCTCGTCGCGACGCGGCAAGGTGATCACCCGGGCCAACTACAACGAGCGGGTCAACGCCGGTGTGGTCTACATGACCTACCAGTGGTGGATCGGGGCGTGCAACGAGCTCACCATAGAGCACCTTGATCCCGTCTCCTACACCCCCGAGTACAAGTACTGCGCGGTGAAGATTGAGCGTATTGAGGATCAGCCCGAGGCGGAAGTGTACGTCCAGACTGAATACAGCGCGCTCAAGGCGAAATTGCGCAGCGCCGCCAAGGGGTAATCGTCGTTAAATAAAGTGGATCCAGGCTCTGTTCACAGGGCCCGGATCCTCTCATCCTTTTTTCAGCTGGCAGGTGTCCTTCATGAAAAATGAATTAACTCTCTCATTCGGGATCTTTTATGTTTCCGCTTATTTTCTGGTGATGTTATTGGGGCTGGTCTGCTTTTGGTGGTATGACGAGTTGATATTTCTGCTGGGGTTTGGTTTCTTCGGCTGTTTTATCGCCGCACGCATCGCCATGGGCGCCGTGCTGGCGGCACTGAGCGTGCAGCTGGCCTGGTTGATTGCCTTTCTCTCCACCACCTTGATCAACTGCCTGCTGATGAGTCTGATGACGCTGTTCATCTACCTGACCCATCAGGCCGTCTCGGCAGAAATAGCCGACAATATCAGTGGGTTATTGATGGCCTTTCAACTGCTGTCGGCCGGTTTCATCCTGGGTGGACTCAAGCTCTATCACTACCAGATCATCTCATCTTGACCCTGGCAGCATGGGGGCTGTTTGGTCACGATATGCAGCGAACGGTGCCGATAGTGCGGCTTTGATAGCGCTGTGGCGATAATGATGTTTCGATAGTGGCGCAATATTGACAGTCGATGCTGACATATTTCAAGGTGGTGAGTGGATATAGGTCAAGGCTGGCTTGGTTGTAATGCCAGTGGCACTACTTTATTATGCGTCAGCCAGTGCGGCGCTATTTCAAAGCATGTTAGTTTTTATAATTAAGCGTTAAGTTTTTAAAAATTAATTATAACATCTGACGAATATGGCTGACGCTGTGCTTACCGTCGTGGCTGACTGCAATCTTTTGCCCATACAGATGTAACGTGAGGCCAGAATGCTGAATGTGAGTGCCATTCCGTTAACCGACATATCCCCCATCTGGGATGACGGCTTTCTCTCCCTCTCCAAGAACCTGCTCTCCGCCGTCACCCTGGATGATTTCATCAAGAAGCTGAACCGGATTGACGCCTGTTTTGGTGGTGTGACCCGGGTCAACCTGATCCTCAATCTGGGGGCGGGGGAGGAGGCCCTCTTCTACTTCATGGGGGAGAAGGGCCCCAAGCACCTGGTCTGCGCCAAGGCCGATCTCTATTTCTCCAGGGAGCAGGCCATAGTGCTGCCCGTGGCCCGCTTTCAAAACCGCTGCGAGTGGCTGGCGGCGGCCGGAGTGTATGAGGGGTTGCAATCTTATTGCCAGCTGCCCATCACCACGGCACGCAGCCATCTGGGGGGCGTGGAGTTCATCAGCCCGCAGGCCAATGCATTCCCGATGGAGACCCTGGCCAAGCTGACCCAGTTGGCGGCCATCGTCGCCATTGCGCTCGAAAACGTGCTCGACAAGGAGCGCACCCTGGAGCAGGCCAACTCCCTGCGTCTGGAGCGCGACAGCTGCAAGATCCTGGTGGATGTCACCAATGCGGTGATTAAATTGGTGCGCATCGCCGAGCTGCCGAGGAGCCTTTTCTCCATACTGCAGCACCACTTCGCCATCAGCAGCCTGTGTCTGGCGGAGTACAACGCCACCTCCGACAGCTTCAAAAGCTATCTGGTCAATCAGCAGGAGTGCGATCAGCCCGGCATCATCAACCACTCCTGTTTCGAGAAGAACTGTCTGCAGGGTGCGCTCGGCCATAGCGAGCCCTTCTTCATCTATCGGGAGCAGGGCCACGGCTGCGATTCGAGCTGCCGCTTCAGCACCCAGATACTGCCGGCCGATGCGGACAGCTCCTGCATACTGCCGCTGCGTTATCGGGGCAATCTGCTGGGGGTCTTGATCCTCTCCCACCCGGATGCCGATTTTTTTGCTGACATCGACATCTCCCTGCTGGAGCAGGTGGCGGCCCGCACCGCCATTGCCATGAACAACGTGCAGGCGCAGCAGGAGATCTCCAACACCAACGGCGCCCGCGAGAAGACGATCCGGGTGGCGGAGCTCGAGCCCAACGCCGATTTTTCCAGCATCATCTATCAAAGCGCCGCCATGGAGAGCGTGCTGGAGAAGGTGAAACTGGTGGCCCAGAGCGATTGCTCCGTGCTGATCCTGGGGGAAACCGGCACCGGCAAGGAGCTGATCGCCCAGGCCATCCATCGGCTGAGCGCCCGCCGCGAACAGGAGATGGTGAAGGTGAACTGCGCCGCCATTCCCACCGGCCTCATCGAGAGCGATCTGTTCGGCCACGAGAAGGGGGCCTTTACCGGCGCCCTGGCCCAGCGCATCGGTCGCTTCGAGCGGGCCCACAAGGGCACATTGTTTCTGGACGAGGTGGGGGACATGCCGCTGGACTTGCAGCCCAAGCTCTTGCGGGTATTGCAGGAACACGAGCTGGAGCGGGTCGGCAACAGCAATCCCATCGCCATCGACGTGCGGCTGGTGGCGGCCACCAATTGCGATCTGCTCTCCATGGTCAAGAACAAGCGCTTTCGCAGCGATCTCTACTACCGGCTCAACGTCTTTCCCATCGAGTTGCCGCCCCTGCGCGAGCGGCGTGAAGACATACCGCTGCTGGTCAACTTCTTCATCAAGAAGATCGCCAAGCGGATGCGCCGCAACATCACCTCGATCCCGGCCGATGCCATGAAGATGCTGGTGTCGCTCCCCTGGTACGGCAATATCCGCGAGCTGGAAAACATCATAGAGCGCGCCGTGGTAATGACCCGGGGCCATGTGCTCAACCTCTCCCCGGATGAACTGATGCCGCTCAAGGGCTTTCACAAGATTGAGACCCTGGTCTATGACGAGCCCGAGCGGGCCTTGTTCAAGGGCGGCAACGGCCAGCCTGACGGGGTGGAGGACGAGCGCCAGACCATCATAGACACCTTGCGCGAATGCAACGGCATAGTCGCGGGGGAGCGGGGCGCCGCCAACCGGCTCGGCATGAAACGCACCACCCTGCTGTCGAAGATGAAACGGCTCGGTATCTCGGCGAAAGCCCCCCAGACCCTCAACTAAGGGGCACTACAGATGTTGCTCGAACTCGATAGCGATACCCCGCAGGCGCTTTGCGCCCACCGGGAGGTGGTCCATTACCAGCGCGATGGTGTCACCACGGACAGCGCCATGCAGCTGCCCTGCGAAACCCCGGTGGCGCTGGTCTACAACGGCATAGCCCACAGCGTCATGATGTGTTCAGCCGCCGATCTGGAGGACTTTGCCATCGGGTTTTCCCTCTCTGAGGGGATCATCGATGGCCTGCAGGACATCCACGATATCGAGCAAGTTGACGGCTGTCAGGGGATCGAGCTGCATATCACCCTGGCCAACCGCTGCATTCATCGCCTCAAAGAGAAGCGGCGCACCCTGGCCGGGCGCACGGGGTGCGGCATCTGTGGCAGCGAGAGCCTGGAGCAGGTGGTGCGCACCCTGCCGCAACTGCCGGACAGCCAGCGCTTCGAGGTGACCCTGATCGACAAGGTACTGGCGACGCTGCGGCCCTTGCAGTTGCTGGGGCAGAGCACGGGCGCCACCCATGCCGCCGTCCATGTGGACGGTGAGGGCAATATTCTCGCCATTCGCGAGGACGTGGGGCGCCACATAGCGCTCGACAAGCTGGTGGGGCACCTGTGCCGCACGGGGCGGCGCGACGGCGCCATCCTGGTGACCAGCCGCGCCAGCTTCGAGATGGTGCAAAAGTGCGCCAGTGCCGGGGTGGAAATCCTGCTCGCCATCTCGGCCGCCACCGAACTTGCGGTCGAGCGGGCGGAGCAGACCGGGCTCACCTTGGTGGGCTTTTGCCGCCCCGGCCGCGCCGAGATCTACAGCGGTCGTCAGCGCATCGGGCTGGGGTAGTGCAGCCATGGATGCCGGGTTATCCGATCGGTGGTTTGAGAGGGTTGGCAGGCACAAGGCCATTGGCGGACGGGGGGCGGCTCGGGTATAGTCCTGCGCCAACAAGATTGGTTCGGCCGGGCGAAGAGCAACCCGCACCCGCAAGGGGTGCCTGAGGTCGCCGCCCGCCAACACAGCGTCAAAGGATACTTAGCCCATGAAATTCAGCCCCCTGCTGGATGAGATGATGAAGGCCCTGCAGGTGCTGCCGGGTGTCGGCCCCAAGTCGGCCCAGCGCATGGCCTTTACCCTGCTCGAGCGCGAGCGCAGCGGCGGCTTGCGTCTGGCCCAGCTGCTCAACCGGGCGCTGACCGAGATAGGCCACTGCAGCCACTGCCGCACCTTCACCGAGAATGCGCTTTGCGAGATCTGCGCCAATCCCAAGCGCGAAGAGAGCGGCTTGCTGTGTGTGGTGGAGAGCCCGGCGGATGTGGCCGCCATCGAGCACACAGGCCAGTTCTCCGGCCGTTACTTTGTGCTGATGGGCCACCTGTCCCCCCTCGATGGCATCGGCCCCGAGGAGCTGGGGCTGGAGATCCTGGAGCGGCGTCTGAAGGCGGAGTCCATCAGCGAGCTGATCCTGGCCACCAACCCCACCATCGAAGGGGATGCCACCGCCTGGTATATCGCCGACATGGCCCGTGCCGCTGGCGTCAAGGTGAGCCGGATTGCCCACGGCGTGCCGGTAGGGGGCGAACTGGAGCTGGTGGATGGCACCACGCTTTCTCATTCCTTGATGGGGCGTCAGCCCCTTAATTGAGTCCGCGTCAGCCCCTGAACTGAGTCCGCGCCAGGCTCACTGTTTCTTAAACCCGCTTCGGCGGGTTTTTGTTTGGCGGCTGTGCGGCGCATCGGGAGCGTTGGCGTAAAAATCGCCATTCGCACTGCCAAGATATTTTTCCCCCTTGAAATGGGGATCCCAGGCCCCATCTTGTATCAGGAATATGTTCAACCCGAATCGCCTGAGGATAGTGTCGATGACCCAAAGCGTTCATGCCGAAACCCACGGGTTTCAGACTGAAGTCAAACAACTGCTGAGCCTGATGGCCCACAGCCTCTACTCCAACAAAGAAGTGTTCCTGCGCGAGCTGATTTCCAACGCCTCCGATGCGGCGGACAAGCTGCGCTTCAAGGCGCTTTCCGATGCCTCTTTGTTTGAAAACGACGGCCAGTTGCGCGTTCGCCTGGTGGTTGATAAAGAAAATCGGACCCTGACCATCTCTGATAACGGTATCGGTATGACCCGTGATCAGGTGATTGAGCATCTGGGCACCATCGCCAAGTCCGGCACTGCCGAGTTCTTCAAGAACTTGTCCGGTGATCAGGGCCGCGATTCCCAGCTGATCGGTCAGTTTGGTGTGGGCTTCTACTCCGCCTTCATCGTCGCCGACAAGGTGACTGTGGTCTCCCGCGCCGCCGGTACTGCTCCAGAGCAGGGCGTGCAGTGGGAATCGGAAGGGGAAGGCTCTTTCACCGTGGCCGATGTGACCAAGGAAGGCCGTGGTACTGACGTCATCCTGCACCTGCGTGCCGAAGAGGAAGAGTTCCTCGACGACTGGCGTCTGCGCGCCGTGGTTGCCAAGTATTCCGACCATATCAGCGTGCCGGTGGAGATGTTCAAAGAGGGCACCCCGGATCGCGAAGAAGATGGCGAGACCGTCGTCGGCACGCCGGGCGAGTGGGAGCAGGTCAACCGCGCGACTGCACTCTGGACCCGCAATCCGAAAGAGATCAAGGACGAGGAGTATCAGGAGTTCTACAAGCACGTTGCTCACGATTTCGAAGATCCGCTCTTGTGGGGTCACAACCGGGTGGAAGGGGCGCAGGAGTACACCAGTCTGCTCTACGTGCCGGCCCGTGCACCGTTCGACCTCTACAACCGCGAGCAGAAGCACGGCCTGAAGCTTTACGTGCAGCGCGTCTTCATCATGGATGACGCCGAGCAGTTTATGCCGACCTACCTGCGCTTCGTCAAAGGGGTGCTGGACTCCAACGATCTGCCCCTCAACGTCAGCCGTGAAATTCTGCAAGACAACAAGGTGACCGTCTCCCTGCGCAAGGCCTGCTCCAAGCGGGTGCTGACCATGCTGGCCAAACTGGCCAAGGATGACAGCGAGAAGTACGCCAAGTTCTGGAGCGAATTCGGCAATGTCTTGAAAGAAGGCCCGGCCGAGGATTACGCCAACCGCGAAGAGATCGCGAAGCTCTTGCGCTTTGCCAGCACGGCGGGCGAGGGCGAAGCCCAGACCGTCTCTCTCGAGGATTATGTTGGCCGCATGAAGGAAGGCCAGCAGAAGATTTACTACATCACCGCCGACAGCTTCGCCGCTGCCAAGAACAGCCCGCACCTCGAGATCTTCCGCAAGAAGGGCGTCGAAGTGCTGCTGATGTGGGAGCGTGTGGACGAGTGGCTGATGAGCCACCTGACCGAGTTCGATGGCAAGCAGCTGGTCTCCGTCACCCGTGGCGAGCTGGATCTGGGCGATCTGGAAGATGAAGCGTCCAAGCAGGCGCAGATCGATGCCGAGAAGGCCAACGCCGGTCTGGTGGAGCGGGTCAAGACCAGCCTGGGTGAAGCGGTGAAAGAGGTACGTGTCACCCACCGTCTGACCGATTCACCGTCTTGCATCGTCACCGATAACCACGGCATGAGCACCCAGATGATCAAGCTGATGCGTGCCGCCGGCCAGCCGGTGCCGGAGCAGAAGTACATTCTGGAACTGAACCCGGATCACGCTCTGGTGAAGAAACTCGACACCATCGAAGACGAGGCGCTGTTTGGCGAGTGGGTTACCCTGCTGCACGAACAGGCCCAGTTGGCAGAGCAGGGCGGTCTGAATGATCCGGCGAGCTTCGTCTCCCGTATCAACCGTCTGCTACTCCAGGCATGATGTTTCGGCCCACTGCATGCAGTGGGCTTTTTTTATGTGGCGCTTGTCCGACAAGGGGCAAGCGCCTCTCTTCGTTATTGAGGGGCGCTGCATTTTCACTCATTTTTTCAGGGCAGCATTGCGGCTCGAGTCGCATCGCCGCTGCGGGAACATGGTGAAAAATAAGCCACTCACACGGGGCAAGCTTGTGAAAATGAGCGAAACCGTGTAGTTTTTTGCCTTCTCAAGAATTGAATAACCAATCAATAGGAGCGTGTATGCGCATTGTTCTGTTGGGGGCTCCGGGTGCCGGCAAAGGTACTCAGGCTCAGTTCATCATGGAAAAACACGGTATTCCGCAGATCTCCACCGGCGACATGCTGCGTGCGGCGATCAAGGCGGGCACCGAGCTGGGCCTCAAGGCCAAAGCCGTGATGGACGCAGGTCAGCTCGTCTCTGACGACATCATCATCGGCCTGGTCAAAGAGCGTATTGCCCAACCAGATTGCGCCAACGGCTTCCTGCTGGACGGTTTCCCGCGCACCATTCCCCAGGCGCAAGCCATGAAGGATGCCGGTGTCGTGGTCGATTTCGTGCTGGAGTTCGATGTGCCGGACGAAGAGATCGTCAAGCGCATGAGTGGTCGTCGCGTTCACTCCGGCTCCGGCCGTACCTACCACGTGGTGTTCAACCCGCCGAAAGTGGAAGGCAAGGATGATGTGACCGGTGAAGATCTGGTGATCCGTGCCGATGACGAAGAGACCACAGTGCGCAAGCGTCTGGATGTGTATCATCAGCAGACTGCGCCGCTTATCGGTTTCTACGGTAAAGAGGCGGAGGCGGGCAACACCCGTTACGTCAAGATTGATGGTACCCAGCCGGTGGATCAGGTCAGCAAGCAGCTGGCGAGCATCCTGGGCTAAGCCCGACATTGCGAAAATGAGCAATGGCACTGTGCCATTAGACAAGGGTCCATGCAGGGCCCTTTCTTGCATTCAGATAGAACAACAGAAAGACAGGAAGCAATCGTGACCACAAAAACCGGGATCTTGCTGGTCAATCTGGGTACCCCAGCCGCGCCAACCACGGCGGCCGTCAAGGCCTTTCTCAGCCAGTTTCTGCACGACCCGCGAGTGGTCGACTTGCCTCGCTATCTCTGGTGCCCGCTGCTCCACTTCATCATATTGCCAACCCGCTCCCCCAGAGTCGCCAAGCTTTATCAGCAGGTGTGGACCGAGCAGGGTTCACCCTTGATGGTGATCAGCAAGCAGCAGCGTGCTGCGCTGGAGCAGGAGCTCAAGCGAGAAGGGGTCGATGTGCCGGTGGAACTGGCCATGACCTATGGCTCGCCCTCCATGGACGATGGCTGGCAGGCGCTCAAGGCCAAGGGGGTCAACCGTGTGATACTGTTGCCGCTCTATCCGCAATATTCGGTCAGCACCACAGCCTCTGTGTTTGATGCCTGGGCCAAGGCGATGAAGAAAGAGCGCAACCTGCCTGTGGTGCGGCTCATTCGTGATTACCATGCCCACCCCGAATACATTCAGGCGCTGGCTATGAGCGTGCGCCGCCATTGGGAGCAGAAAGGGCAGGGCGATCATCTGCTGATGTCGTTTCACGGCATTCCCGAGCGTTACGAAAACGAAGGCGACCCTTATGGTCACCAGTGTCGTCGTACCGCCGCCTTGCTGGCCGAGGCACTCGAGCTTGAAGCCGGGCAGTGGACGGCTTGTTTCCAGTCCCGCTTTGGCAAGGAGGAGTGGCTCAAACCCTACACAGATGTGACCATCGCCGGTTTGCCGGCAGCGGGCATCAAGCGGCTCGATGTGGTCTGCCCGGCCTTTGCCGCCGATTGCCTCGAAACCCTGGAAGAGATCGAAGTGCAGAACCGGGAGATCTTCATGGAAGCCGGTGGCGAGCAGTTTGAATACATACCAGCGCTCAACAGCGATCAGGCTCACATTCGCATGATGGTCTCCCTTATTTGCCGCGAGCTGGCATGATGGTCTCTTTCATGTGCCGCCAGCTGGCATAAGTTTCCCGCGTTCAGAACCCAAGGATAAGGAGTGTCATGATGATGCATATCACGTTGATTTACGCAGGCCTGCTGGGGCTGCTGTTTCTGTTGCTCTCCTTCTGGGTGGTCAAGCGCCGTGCCCAGTTCAAGGTGATGATAGGGGAAGGGGAGGCACCCGAGATGCGCTCCGCGATCCGGGCTCATGGCAACTTCGCCGAGTATGTGCCGCTGACTCTGCTGCTGATGGCCCTGTGTGAACTGGCTGGGGTGGGGGCGTTCTGGCTCCATGTCGGCGGTCTTTGCCTCCTGGTGGGGCGCATCCTGCACGCCATCGGTATCCAGATCCCCAAGGCCCCCAACATGCCGCGGTTGTTTGGCACCCTGTTGTTCTGGCTGGCACTGGGGCTGTTTTCTGTGCTGGCACTGGTGCAGGGACTCTCGTTCGGCTGATCGCCTCGTCTCGGCCGACCCGAAAAACCACCTCCCGGCGAGGTGGTTTTTAAGATGAATCCTGGTAAACGTTTTCCTCTGCAGCCCTTGTCTATACTGACCCCATATTTTAATCAGGCGACTTTTCGGCACGGCGGATTGTGTTAAAATCCCGCCCCTCTTTCCCCCAGAGCACAGAAGATTGCCATGAAATTTCCCGGTCAGCGCAAGTCCAAACACTACTTCCCGGTCGACAGACGCGATCCTCTGATCCCGCAAAATCCCCTGCTTACCGAACTGGGCAAAGCCTATGTAGTGGGTATCGATCAGACACTGGTGGACATCGAAGCCCATGTGGATGAAGACTTCCTGAACCGTTATGGCCTGAGCAAAGGCCACTCGGTGGTGATCAGCGACGACGTGGCCGAGCGTGTTTACGAAGAGCTCAAGGCCAACAACATGGTGGTGAGTGAGTTTGCCGGTGGCACCATTGGCAACACAATGCACAACTACTCAGTGCTGGCCGACTCCCATTCCATCCTGCTCGGGGTCATGAGCCAGGACATCCGCATCGGCAGCTACGCCTACCGCTATCTGTGCAATACCTCTTCTCGCGTCAACCTCGACTACCTGCAGCCGGTCAACGGCCCGGTCGGTCGCTGCTTCACCTTCATTACCGAGGGGGGAGAGCGCAGTTTCGGCATCAATGCCGGCAAGATGGATCACCTCGATGTGGCGCACATTCCCGAAGCCATCATCAAGGAGTCCTCCGCTCTGGTGATCACCGCCTATCTGGTGCGCGGTGAAGATGGCACGCCCATGAAGGAGGCCGCCATGGCCGCCGTGCGCTACGCCCGCGAGGCCGGTGTGCCCGTGGTGCTGACTCTGGGCACCCGCTTCGTGATTGAAGGCAATCCCCAGTGGTGGCGCGACTTCATCGCCGAGAACGTGACAGTGCTTGCGATGAATGAAGATGAGGCAGAGGCCCTGACCGGCATCGCCGATCCCCTCGGCGCCGCCGACAAGGCGCTGGACTGGGCCGACATGGTGCTCTGCACCGCAGGCCCCATCGGCCTCTACATGGCGAGTTACACCGAGGAAGACTACAAGCGCGAGACCACCCATACCCTGTTGCCCGGCGTCATTCCCGAGTTCAACATGTATGAGTTCAGCCGCCCCATGGCCCGTGACAAGTGCCGAAATCCGGCGCGCATCTACTCCCACATCTCCCCTTACATGGGGGGCCCGGAGAAGATCAAGAACACCAACGGGGCAGGGGATGGTGCCCTGTCTGCCGTGTTGCATGACATGGTAGCCAACGATTACCACCGGATGAATGTGCCGAACTCCGCCAAGCACCTGTCCGAGTTCCTGACTTACTCCTCCCTGGCCCAGGTGTGCAAGTACGCCAATCGGGTGAGCTATGAGGTGCTGGCCCAGAGCAGCCCCCGTCTTTCCCGTGGTCTGCCCGAGAAGGAAGACAGTCTGGAAGAGGTTTACTGGGAGCGTTGATCCCCCCGTTTTCCCGTATCGAGAAAGGCGCCCAACAGGGCGCCTTTCTGTTTTGGGGCTGGATCATGTTTCTGACGCTCAATTGGCTATGGTCATGGACATTTATCAAGCTGGCGACATATGTTGTTAACAAACTGTACCAAGGTCGGGTTCACGCTATGTTGAGGCAATGGAGTATTGGCCACCGGTTATTGCTGGTGGCGTTGATGGTGCTGGTCATAGTGGCTGCGCTCCTCGTTACCTGCCTGCGGGTTTATCATCAGGGATTGATGGCGGAGAAGAGCAATCAGACCCGCGCCCAGGTGGAGACCGCCTACAGTCTGGTCGCCGGTTTCGAGGCGAGGGCAAGACAGGGTGAGCTGGACGACGCTAGTGCCAGGACCCAGGCTCTGGCGGCCCTGCGGGGATTGCGGTATGGCCAGGACGACTATTTCTGGGTCAATGACAGTCACCCCACCATGGTGATGCATCCTATGAAACCCGAACTCGATGGCAAGGATCTCTCCGGGGTGGAAGACAAGCAGGGGCTCAAGCTGTTTGTTGCGTTTGTCGAGCGGGTCAAGCAGCAGGCTGCCGGCGGTGAGGTGGCTTACTACTGGCCCAAACCCGGCGTTGACGAGCCGGTTCGCAAGATCTCCTACGTCAAGCTCTTTGCCCCCTGGGACTGGATCATAGGTACCGGTGTCTATGTGGATGATGTCGATGCCCAGTATCAGGAAGTGCTGCGCACCCTGCTGGGGATCGGTGCCGTCTTGGCCTTGCTGTTGCTGGGCGCCGTGACCCTGATTGGGCGCAGCATAGTGACACCGCTGACTCAGTCCGTCTCGGCACTGGGCAATATTGCAAAGGGTGAGGGGGATCTGCGTTTTCGTCTGCCAGAGAGCGGACGAGACGAGGTGAGTCTGCTGTCGGCCAATTTCAACCTCTTTGCCAACCAGATGGCTCAGCTGGTGGCTCGCACCCAGCAGATCGCCTATCAGAACCGGGAGGCGGCTCATCAACTGGAGCAGGTCGTGGTGCGAACCAGCGCCATCGTCACGGATCAGGAACAGGATACCCAGCGGGTCGCCGACGCCATGGCCCAGATGACCATCAGCAGTCGCGCCGTCGGCGTGAATGCCGAGCAGGCCGCAACGGCAGCCGACACGGCGCAGCACCTGGCTCAGCATGGCCGCCAGGTCGTAGCGCAGACCATTGCCACCATAGGGCAACTGGCCGATGAGATGGAGGAGACTGTGCAAGCGGTGGCGCGCCTCGAGCAGGACACCAAGCAGATAGGCTCAGTGCTTGACGTGATCAGGGGGATCGCCGAGCAGACCAACCTGCTGGCGCTCAATGCGGCCATTGAAGCGGCGCGGGCCGGTGAACAGGGGCGTGGATTTGCGGTGGTGGCCGATGAGGTGCGTACACTGGCAACCCGCACCCATAACTCGACCGACGAGATCCGGCAGATGATCCAGCGGTTGCAAGAGGGGGCTGGCAAGGTGGCGACCGGGATTGGGCAGTTGCAACAACTCTCGCGTTCGACGGCAGAGAAGGCCGGGGATGCCGAGGGCGCCATCGGCGATATTGATGAGGCGGTCGGCACCATCATGACCATGAACAATCAGATAGCCGAGGCCGCCGGCGAGCAGAGTCGATCGACGGACGAGATCACGCAGCGCCTCTCCGCCATCACTCAGCTTGCCAACAAGGCACTTGCTGAAAATCAGCGCACAGGGCAGGCGGCAGGTACCTTGGCTCACTCCAGCGATGAGCTGAGTGCCCTGGTGGGGCGATATCGCACTTAATGAGGGGGGCTCCCGCCTTTTTAGGGATTTGACTTGAGTCTGGGGGGCTTTTGGGACACCATCTGCCCCATTCTTGGCCAGCACTGGCCGACAGCCTGTAAGAGAGAGACCCCATGAGCAAACTAACTGACAATCTTGACGCCAATTTCAAACTGTTCATCGAAGAAGTCCGCGAGTCGGGTCAGGTCTGGGGCTTGCGTTACGGTGAAGACTGGGTTGTCTGCCGCTCTGCCGAATTCGAAGATGCCGATGTGATGCCGCTCTGGTCCGCCGAAGTAGATGCCCGCCTGCACTGCGTAGACGAGTGGGCTGACTACGAGCCGGAAGTGATCGAGCTGGAAGAGTTCCTCGACATCTGGATCAACGACCTGAACGAGGATGATGTGCTGATCGGCCCGAACTGGAACGCCGATCTGGAAGGCCAGGAGCTCGAGCCCATCGAGCTGGCCAAGGCGCTGGTTGAACTGGACGCCTGAACAGTTCTGCATTGACGGATGGCCCCTAACAAGGTCACCGGCAGCAACAAAGAACCGATATCCGCAAGGATATCGGTTTTTTTGTGGCCCAGCGCCATCATGATGGATTAAAAGGCGATTTGGCTTTGCACCTGTCAGGGGGATGGTCCATCATCACTCTTTTGCTGATCGGGAGGAGCCATGTTTGTATTTGACGTAACCGGCGTTGCAGGGGAGCGTGCCGAGATCCGGGTCCAGGCGCTGGACTGGGGGCAGACAGGCCCTGTCACCTTCAGCTGTGATGACGATAAACTGGCGGTGCTGCTGCTCACCGACTGTCGCTGTGATGCGGTCGGCTTCTTCAATCTGCTGGCCGGCAGCAAGCCCCTCTATGTGGAACAGTGGCTCTCTTATTTGCAGGAGACTGGCCGTATCGCCAGGCAGAGCAGCCAGCTGGAGAGCCCGGCCCAGACCGATTACCTCGCCAGAGCCGGCTTTGAACATGAAGAGCTCAATGCGCTGCTTGGTCAAATCTATCAGGTGGCGGGTTTCAATCGCCTGCAGATCAACCGTTACCTCAAGAATCGCCACAATCCCACCACCCTGGCGACCCGTTACGATCAGAAAGAGCTGGAGCGCTATCGCCAGCTCAACGATATCATTCTGACTCTGCTGAAGTTGAAACGTCCTCAGTAAACAGCCCCAGCTGGCTGATGTCCGGTCGCAGCGGTTGCGGCCTGGCGATAAGATAGCCCTGCAATCCGTCCACATACATGCCTTGCAGCAATTGCTTCTGCCCCAGTTGCTCCACCCCTTCCGCTATCACCTGGCAACCCATGCGGTGTGACACATCGACGATCATCCGCACGAACTGCTGGTTGGTCAGATCCTGCTCCAGCCCTGTGATGAGGGCGGGATCCAGCTTGATGTAATCGGGTTTGAGCTCACGAAACAGGTTGAATGACCCGATTCCCTTGCCGAAGTTGCAGATGGCGGAGCGACTGCCGTTGCGCCTGAGCAGCTCGAACACCCGTTTGGCCCCCGTCATGTTGCGCTCCAGATGCTCCTCATCCAGTTCGAACACCAGATTGGCGCTTGTGTTGGGATCCTTGAGCAGCTGCCTGTCCAGCCAGATCAGGAAGGTGCTGTTCTGCAACAGGTTGCTGGAGAGGTTGATGCCCCAGCGGCTCTGGTTGGCGCCAAATGCCCGGTACTGGCGCATGATGTGAACCACCAGCATCTGTTCCAGCTTCATCACCATGTCGAGGCGTTGGGCCATGGCAAACAGGGTGTCCGTTGGCAGCACAGTGCCGTCAGCACTGCTGAAGCGGGTATAAATCTCGTTGTAGGCCAGCATGCTGCGGTGCATGGATTGAATGGGTTGATAGGTGAAGCTTATCCGTTCCTGATCCAGCAGCTCGTTGAGCACCAGTTTCCAGTGGTGCTGACCCTGCAAGTCGACTACCTCATCATCGTCCTGCTGGATGGCCCAGCCGTTGACTGTCTCCGTCTGGGCGCGAGCGAGTGCCAGATCGGCTCGCGCCAGTAGGGCTTCTATCTTCTGCCCGCTGCTCAGGCGCGTCAGCCCCGAATAGGCAGCGCTTTCCAGCTCGTGCTGCTGTTGATAGTGGTCAAAGGCAATTTTCAGATCTCGCCCGAGCAGGGGGGGGGGTATGTTGGCCACCGGCTGCACCAGCACGGCGAAGTCGGCCCCCGAGATACGGTAAACCTGATGGCCGGGAAAGCGGCTCACCACCCGGGTGATCAGATTGGCGATGTCCTTGATATAGGCATCCCCCGACTGAAAGCCGCGCTGGGCATTGAGTTTGCCAAGCTCGGTGGCACGGATCAGCACCAGGGTGGCGCTCTGGGTATCCTGATCCCGTTGCAGCAGGGCCGTCATGTCACGGCGAAATGCGTGGCGGTTTTGCAGCTGGGTCAGCTCATCCTGAGTCGCCAGATTGTGCAACTCGTCTATCTGGCGATGGGCATCAAGATCGGCTTCATTGAAGTGAGAAAGCAACTGCTGCAGTGCAGCCTGGGCCTCTGCCGTCTCCAGAACCGCAGGGTCACGCAGTTGCAGGGCTTTGATCCAGACGCGGTCCTGCTGGGCCCGCTCGGCATTGCGGGCACGATAGGCCAGCATGAACAGCAGTCCGAAACCGAGCAGGGAGGTGCCAAGAATGAGTGTCAGGGTGAGAGGGGTTGCCTGTGCGGCGAGCCAGATGCCTTGCAACAGCAGCAGAGGAGCACAGGTGACGGCTGCGATCAGTAACAGGTTACTCCCGAGCTTGTTCAACATCTTGTCATCCTTGATGATGTTTGTGATGCTGAAATTCTAACCAAGCTCACGACGCAAAGCATGGGATACCGCTCAACTCCTGGAAAAGGGCCAATTGAAATCGGCTAAATGTGAGTGAAACCACTTTCATAAGCCCTTAAAAAGGCGAAGATGGGTTGAAAATAGATCAAACAAGGCAGAGGTAATTATGTTGTTAGAACCCGTAAATACTGCCAAAGCACGGCAACTATTGAATCAGAGTATGGCCTTGGTGCTCGCGGGGGGACGCGGCAGTCGCTTGAAGCAGTTGACTGACAACCGCGCCAAGCCTGCCGTCCATTTCGGCGGCAAGTTCCGGATCATCGATTTCGTGCTCTCCAACTGCATCAACTCCGGCATTCGCCGGGTGGGTGTGGTGACCCAGTACAAGTCCCACAGCCTGCTGCGCCACCTGCAATCGGGCTGGTCCTTCCTGCGCTACCAGATGAACGAATTCATCGACCTGTTGCCCGCCCAGCAGCGGGTGGACGAGGTGCACTGGTATCGCGGCACCGCCGATGCCATCTATCAGAACGTCGACATCATTCGCGACTACGGTCCCAAATACATAGTGGTGCTGGCGGGGGATCACATCTACAAGATGGATTACGCCGCCATGCTGCTCGATCACGTGCGCCTCGGCGCCAAGGTGACAGTGGCCTGTATCGAGGTGCCGCGCGCCGAGGCGTCTGCCTTCGGTGTCATGGACATAGACGAGCAGCGCAAGATCCGCGCCTTCGTGGAGAAACCGGCCAATCCACCGGCCATGCCCGGCTGCGAAGATCGCTCCCTGGCTTCCATGGGCATCTATATCTTCGAGGCGGAGTACCTCTATCAGCTGCTGGAAGAGGACATCAACAATCTGGAGTCCAAGCATGACTTCGGCATGGACCTGATCCCGCGCATCGTGGGCGAGGGCAAGGCGTTTGCCCACCCCTTCACCATGTCCTGTGTCGGTGCCAAGGAGGGGCAGGAACCCTACTGGCGTGACGTGGGGACCCTGGATTCGTTCTGGGAGGCGAACATGGATCTCGCCTCCGTGGTGCCCGAGCTCGACATCTATGACGAGAGCTGGCCCATCTGGACCAGCCAGAACATGTCTCCCCCCGCCAAATTCGTGCAGGACAGAAACGGCCAGCATGGCATGACCATCAACTCCATGTTCGCGGGGGGATCGATTGTCAGCGGCTCTTTCGTACTCAACTCTGTGCTCTTTACCAATGTGCGGGTTCACTCCTTCTGTACCCTGGATCAGGCGGTAATTTTCCCCGGTGTCGAGATAGGTGCCGGTTGCCGTCTGCGCCGGGTTGTGGTGGATAAAGGCTGCGTGTTGCCAGATGGACTGGTGGTGGGTGAAAACGCCGATGAGGATGTACGTCGCTTCTACCGTTCAGAGCAGGGAATCGTGCTGGTGACCAAGGAGATGCTGGCCAAGCTGGCGTGAGAGAGAAGCTTGAAACTGTGTCAGACGTTGTAATGCAAAGGGAGCCGAATCGGCTCCCTTTCTTTATGGGCTGATCGCTGGATTTACTCGCGGACTTATTTTTCGCTCACAATGGCCTTGGCGGCCATCACCATGGCGGTGCCGTGCTTGCCACCGGCTGCGGTGACTTGCGGCACGCCATCTTCGTCGGTGTCGCCACCGGCCCCTTCGATGACGTTTTCACCGGAGTCGCCGATCCACTCGGCCATCTGCATGCCGCCGTTGACTGTGCCACGGAACCAGCCCACATAGCGCTGGGTCAGCTGTGCCAGCTCCAGCTCGGGGGCCTTTTCCGTGCCTTCGTTGCGCAGATTCAGCATGGCAGCACGCAGGGCGCCGGAGATGGCGGCCTGGGTCCAGGGAGTGTATTCACCCTGCTTGCCCGCAAGCCAGGTGCCTGCCTTGGCATTGAAGTACGCCTTGTCGGTTGCGATGAACAGCTCGCGTGCTGCATTGCGGTACTTGGCATCGGAGGTGGCGAGGAAGGCCGCGGTCAGCCCGCGCACGGCGGCAAATTGCGCATCCACGGATTGACCCGCATCCGGCTTGCCACCCAGAGTCAGGCCGTCATACACCAGGCCGTTCTTGCCCATCAACTGGCCAAGAATGAAATCAGCCTGCTGGCGAATGAGCACCAGCGCCTGCTGGCCTTGCGCGGTTTTCAGATCCAGCTCGCCGTTGTCACCGGCGGCATAACCGACCGGCAGAGCATCCTGCGCCCGCTGGAAAATCTGCAAGGCGACCAGGGCGTAAGCGGCGTCGAAAGTGGTGACGTGCTTGCCCTGTTTGCCGGCCTGCCAGCTGTCGACCAGGGTGCCGGCTTTTGGTTCGAAGTGCAGGGCGTTGAGGTTCTTGAACACCATGCCGGAGAGATTCAGCGCCAGGGAGAAGGCATCTTCCCCAGCCACCAGCTTGGCGGCATCGCTGCCCTTGTTGGCAGCAGGCGCAGCGGCGAACGGGGCACCGTCAAACACGGCGTGGAAGGCCGGGTTCTGGTTGGTGTTGGCCGTGCGTTGATCGCTGAAGGCGTAGAATTCGGAGAGCGGCCACAGCATCATCCAGGCATCGCGCAGCTGGGCTGAGCTATCCACCACCTCCAGCTTGCCGATGGCGCCCACCTCATTCTTGCTGGTTTCGGTCACTTTCACCTGATGGGGGAAGTAGACGATACCCTTGGACGGATCGTATTGCGGTGTGATGTTGGCACCCAGCTGCTTGCCATCGAAGCCGAGCTGGCCCTGCATGATGGCCAGCTTGTCGATGGACTGCTCGGTCAGCATCATGCCGTTGAAGCCGTCGGCGGCAGAGACGCCGAGCTTGTGCTTGCCGTCCTGATCCATGGTGGCGGACTCGGCTTCTACCTCTTCATCGCTCTCGGCCACGTGCATGCCGCCGAGGAAGTCCTGGGACCACATTACTTCCTTGAGCAGTATGCCGCCCACGGCCGCTGGGTTCAGCAGGTTGTCGGCACCGCTCCAGCGCAGGGTGGCGTAGTCACGAAAATAGGCGGGCACCTGGGTCTTGACGGTTTTCTCGGTGCCCTTGGCGGTCTTGATGGTGACCTGATCGCCATTGACCGGGGTGGTGTTTACCGCCTGGGCAAACTCCGGATTGGCGGAAGCATAGGGCAGGGAGAGGGGATACATGCCCTGTGGCACTTCATCGGCCGGGAAGCCGACGGCCTCGGCCATGGCCAGCACCCGCTTGCCGAGGTCGGCCAGGGTGCCGCCGCGGGCCAGGTTTTGCGGACCGTTCACCAGATGGGGGCCCATGCCGGACTGATAGTTCAGCGCGTACATGGCCTCTTCGGAATATTCATAGGACTCGATGCCTGCGGCGAAGTCGAACGGGGTCGGCTCATCGGCGCGGTTGGCATCCAGCACATCCAGATCCAGTCCCAGCGCTTCGGCCAGCGGCTCGCCGGAGAGCTCGAATTCGGTATAGGCCAGCATGTTGGCGGCTGTGTTGAATGTCTTGTCTTCCACCTTGACGGCAGCCTGTGCGGCGCCACTGAGCAGTGCGCAGGCGATCGCCTGTACCAGTACGGTTTTTCTCATGTCCCTTCTCACCATATGTTTGATTTTATTATGACGCTTCTCATGAATCTAAATGAGAATGGTGTGCATTATGAGACAAAGGGGGGAGCTTGAGAAGAAAAAACCGCGCCCCGGGGGTTGAAGAGAAGAGGGGCGCGGCCAGAGGGTCACAGCAGCTTGAAAGGGATGACCAGTCGACCCGGTTCTACCTTGAGTGCTTCTATCTTGTCTTTGATCCTGGCTTCGTTTTTGCGACTGCCATCCAGACGGTAGACGGGGGTCTGGGAGAAGAACAGGGAGAGGGACTGGTTGAAGGTGGAGAGCAGGGGAGTGAGGGCGGCGCCCACGTCGGCTGGCTCCGTCTTGACCGAGACGAGCTCCAGATCGCGCAGATAGATGGCACCCTGCTCGGCCACATAGTCGGGGCGGGCGCTGAGGGAGAAGCGGATCTTCATCTGCTGGCTGCCAAGGGGGCTCATCACCTGCAGATCACCGGCAGCATCCAGCTCTACCCGATCGGCGCGGCTGCGGCCGATGCGGCTCTGCATCTCGTCGAGACGAACCTTGCTCGACATGATGCCAGGGATCCCCAGCTGTTTTTCGAAGGCGACCCTCTCTTTGAGGTATTGGTTGATTTCGCTTTCGCTGACGTTGTACTGGGTGAGCGAACAGGCTGCCAGCAGCAGGCTGAGGGGAAGCAGAAGCAGGTGCTTTAACATCGACAGTTCCGTGAGTTGAGATACATGACCAAAAAGATGGCGCCATCTTAGGGGGAAACGCCCCTGGCTGCCAGCATGAGCACCTAGCCCCGTTTTTGTCGCAGCCTCATATGGGGTGTGAGCTGCGTGTTCATACGAGTAACTGCGGGTGTAATGACAAGGCAGCCCGCGGCTGGCGCGGCCCACCCAATATCCACAGATAAGTTCCCGTTTTAACGATATAAAAATCCCATTGACCGGGTGATTTCAAAGCGAGTATTTTACCGCCGCACAAATACAAATTGATAATCATTATCATTTTGAATCATGTTTGAGGGTGTAACGTGGATACTCTTGTGATGGAAAATAGCGCGCCTGCCCAGGCTGCGTCCCCGCCCGATTTCTGGTTTACCTCAGGTCAGGGCACTATCAGTGCCTACGACCTGGGCCAGCCTATCACCACGCCCGCCTGTGAATGGCCCTTGCTGGAGCGACAGATAGCCCGGGCGCTGGCGGCGGCCGAGGCCGCAGGGCAAGCCAATCCGCTGCTGATCGGTGCCTTCGCCTTCGATCCGGCCGAAGCCTCCTGCCTCTATGTGCCTGGTCGCTATGAACGGGGCGTGCGCATGGCCTCCGAGCCGATGACGTTTGCAGCCAAAGCCGCCCTGGCCAGCGCACCTGCGAGCAACCAGGTCATTTCGGTACAGAGCACACCGGCGGCGGCCGAGTTCAAAGCCTCGGTCAGCTCGGCGCTGGATGCGTTTGCACAAGGTCGTCTCTCCAAGGTGGTGCTGTCGCGCAAGCTGGTCCTCACGCTACACAAGCCAGCCGATCCCGAGCAGGTGCTGGCCCGCCTGATGAGCCAGAACCCCCATGCCTTCCACTTCTCCCTGCCGCTCGGGCAAGATCGCCGTCTGCTTGGGGCCAGCCCCGAGCTGCTGTTGCGGGTCAGCGGGGGAGAGGTCTTCACCCACCCGCTGGCGGGCTCTGCCAAGCGCGGTGGCGAGCCGGCGCAGGACCAACAGGTGGCCCGGGATCTGCTGGCCTCCCGCAAGGATCAGCATGAACACCGCCTGGTGATCGACGAGATCCGCCGGGTGCTGACCCCCCACTGTCGCGAACTGGCCATTCCCGCCAATCCTACCCTGATGAGCACGGATACTCTCTGGCATCTGGGCACGCCCATCGCCGGTCAGCTGCATGCGGGGCAGGCTTCTGTGCTCTCCCTGGCTTGCCAGCTGCATCCGACCCCGGCCCTGTGCGGTTATCCCACCGAGCTGGCGCGCCAGTTCATCCGCGAGCAGGAACCCTTCAGGCGTGCCCTGTTCAGCGGCATCGTCGGCTGGTGTGACAGCCAGGGCAATGGGGAGTGGGCCGTGGTGATCCGCTGCGGCGTGCTCGATGGCCATCAGGTGGAGCTGTTTGCCGGCGCCGGCATAGTGGCAGGCTCGGATCCCGCCATGGAGTGGGCCGAGACCGGCACCAAGCTGGGCACCATGCTCAAGGCTCTTGGTCTGGATCTGGAGGTGGCGCAATGACTCAGGCCAACCGCTTCCTGCCCTATACCCGCTGGCCCGAAGCCTTGGCGGAGCAGTACCGTGCCAAGGGTTACTGGCGCAGCGAGCCGCTGACCGCCATGCTGGATCGCCAGTGCGAAGTGGCGCCGGATGCCACCGCCATCCTCTGCGGCGAACGCAGTTTCAGTTATCGCGAGCTGAACGCCGCCTCGAGCCGACTGGCCGGGCGATTGGCCCGCCATGGTCTGGGGGTCGGGGACACAGCCCTGGTGCAACTGCCCAATGTGGCCGAATTCTATCTGGTCTTCTTCGCCCTGCTCAAAGCAGGCATAGCGCCGGTCAACGCCCTTTTTAGCCACAACCGGCTGGAGCTCATCTCTTACGCCGAGCAGATCACCCCCCGCCTCTTTATCGGCTCGCTCGCCCATGCGCTGTTTGCCAATGGGGCGCGCCACAGTGACCTGCTGCGAGGCATAGGCGCCGAGCTGGTGCTGCTCGATGGTGAGAGCGGGGAGCTGGGGCTGACTCATTGGCTGAGTGATCTGGCCAAGACCGAAGGATTGGCCGTCCCCGCCTATGGCCCGAGTCCGGCGGACGAGGTGGCCTTCTTCCAGCTCTCCGGCGGCAGCACCGGCACCCCCAAGCTGATCCCGCGCACCCATGACGACTACTACTACAGCGTGCGCAGAAGCAATGAAATTTGTGAGCTGGGGCCCCATACCCGTTATCTCTGCGCCCTGCCGGCTCCCCACAACTTCCCCTTGAGCTCCCCAGGTGCCCTCGGTGTGTTCGAGGCGGGCGGCGCCGTGGTGCTGGCGCCAGATCCCGGCCCCATGAGCTGTTTTCCGCTGATTGCCCGCCACCAGGTCAACTTGACTTCTCTGGTGCCACCGGCCGTCTCTCTCTGGTTGCAGGCGGCTGAATCTGACCCGTCAGTGTGCAGTCAGCTCGTGAGCCTCGACTTGCTGCAAGTGGGCGGCGCCAAGCTTGCCGAAGCGGTGGCGCGCAAGATCACCCCGCTGCTCGGCTGCCGGCTGCAACAGGTGTTCGGTATGGCGGAGGGGTTGGTCAACTACACCCGGCTCTCTGACCCCGACGAGAAGATCATTCACACCCAGGGCCGCCCCATGAGCCCGGATGACGAGGTGCGCATTCTGGACGAAGCGGGCAACCCAGTCACCCCGGGCCAGCCCGGCGCTCTGCACACTCGTGGTCCCTACACCTTCCGCGGTTACTACAAGAGCCCGGCCCACAACGCCCGTGTGTTCGATGCCGAGGGCTTTTACTGCTCCGGGGATCTGGTGGTACAGGATGCCGATGGTTACCTCACTGTGGTGGGGCGGCAGAAGGATCAGATCAACCGGGGCGGCGAGAAAATCGCGGCGGAAGAGGTGGAAAACCAGCTGCTGCACCACCCGGCCATCACCCAGGCGGCCCTGGTCTCCATGCCCGACAGCGCCATGGGGGAGAAGAGCTGCGCCTTCATCGTCAGCACGGATCCCGGGTTGAAGCCGCTGGCCTTGCGCAAGTTTCTGCGCGAGCGCGGGGTGGCGGACTTCAAGCTGCCCGACCGTTTCGAAACCCTGGATGCCCTGCCCATGACGGCGGTGGGCAAGATTGACAAGCAGGGGCTGCGAGCGCGCATCGCGCAAGTCATCGCCGCCAGCCAACCCCTGACAACAGCTTAAAACTAAAAAGGAATCATGACGTTATGGCTATCCCAACCCTGAACAACTACGCCATGCCCAGCCAATGGAAGGCCAACAAGGTCAACTGGACCCTGAACCCCAAGCGCGCCGCCCTGCTGATCCACGACATGCAGGAGTACTTCACCGCGTTTTATGGTGAGGACAGCCCGCTGATCGCCGCGCTTATTGAACAGCTGGTGGCCGTGCGCAAACAGTGCAAGGCCCTCGGTATCCCTGTCTTCTACACGGCCCAGCCCAAGGATCAATCCCCCGAAGATCGCGCCCTGCTCAACGACATGTGGGGGCCGGGTCTGAACAAGAGTCCCGAGCTGCAACAGGTGGTGGCAGGGCTGCGCCCGGAGCGTGACGACACAGTGCTGGTCAAGTGGCGCTACAGCGCTTTCCAGCGCTCCGAACTCGAACAGATGCTCAAAGACCTGGGGCGGGATCAGCTCATCATAGGCGGCATCTACGGCCATATCGGCTGCATGATGACCACCTGCGACGCCTTCATGCGCGACATCCAGCCCTTCTTCCTGGCAGACGGGATAGCGGACTTCTCCCTGGCCGATCACCAGATGGCGCTCGACTATGTGGCGACCCGCTGCGGCAAGGTGATCCCCTGCGAGGAGGTGCTGGCACTTGCCCCGGCTTCCACTTTCGCCGTCCAGACTAATCCGTTGCTGACGTATGAGGGGCTCAAGGCGCGGCTGCTGAGCCATATCGATGAAGACGAAGGGGAGTTTGACCCGGACGAGAACCTCATCGACTACGGCCTGGATTCGGTGCGCATCATGTCTCTGCTCACAGAGTGGCGTGCCGCCGGGGTGGAGGTGGGGTTCGTGGACTTGGCAAAGCTGCCGACCCTCAACGGCTGGTGGCGTTTGATCGAGGCCAAGCTGGCAGCACAGGCGCTGGAGGTGACCCCATGAGCCGCTTCCCTCTGACCATACCCCAACAGGGGCTCTGGTCCGGTCATCTACTCAACGATGACAAGGCGATGTTCAACACCGCCGAGTGTATCGCCTTCGATGGCAAGGTCGACGCGGCCGTGCTGGTGGCCGCGCTCACCCGGGCTGTGAGTGAGTGCGAGGCGCTCAAGGGCCACTTCGAAGACGATGGGGAGGCGGTCTGCTTCGTCTCGGACGAGGCACCCCTCGCCTATGGCGAGGTGAACCTTGAAAGCGATGACGAGGCTGCCGCCCGCGGCTGGGCCTGGGCCGATCTGCGCCGTCCGTTCGAGTTGACTAAAGAAGCACCCTGCCGCTTCGCTTTGCTGCGTGGCCCCGGCCGGGATTACCTCTACAGCTGCGTGCACCACATAGCGCTGGACGGTTTTGGCACCACCTTGCTGTTCCAGCGTATCGCCGAACTCTATGGCGAAGGGCTGGCAGGAGCTGTGCCGTCGCCATCGCCGTTTGGCCTGCTGGATGAGGTGCTGGCCGAAGAGCTGGCCCGCGAGGAGAGCGGCAAGAACGCTGCCGCCCGCAGCTTCTGGCAGGCGCAATTGCAAGGCTGGCCCGAGGTGAAATCCTTTGGTGACACCCGCGCGCCCATCGCCGCCGAATTTATCCGTGAGAGTCGCCCCCTGCCGGCGGCGCTGTGGCAGGCGCTGACCGGCTTTGCCGACGAGCACAAGCTGGGTTGGCCTGACCTGTTGCTGGCCGGCCTATCGGCCCAGCTCTCCCTTGCCAGTGGCCAGCAACAAACGTTGCTTGGCCTGATGATGATGAACCGCATCGGGTCTGCCTCCCTGACAGTGCCCTGCATGCAGATGAACATCACCCCGTTGGCGCTGGCGCTCGGTGAAGAACTGGATCTGGCGGGGGCGGCCGGCGCCGTGGCCAAGGCCAAGCGCGGCGTGCGCAAGCACCAGCACTATCGCTACGAACTGCTGCGCCGAGACCTTGGCCTGGTGGGGGGCGACAAGCGATTGTTCGGCCCCCTGGTCAACATCATGCCGTTCGATCACGCCCGTCGCTTCGGGCCGCTCAGTGCCCATATTCTTAACATCAGCGCCGGGCCTGTGGAGGATCTCACCATCGAAGTGCAGGTCGGCGGCGATGGCCAGCCCAGACTGGATCTGGATGCCAACCCCGGCTGCTACCAGCAGGCCGAGCTGGCGACCATCGCCGATACCCTGTTCGCTCTGCTGGGCCGCTGGCTTGCCGATCCCGCCCAGACCCTGGGCAGCCTCAAGGCCGACTGGCTGGCCGAGCAGCGGCTGGGAGCCCTGATCACCGGCCCCGCCAACGAAGTGATCAAGGTGCGTCCTGTGCTGGACGCGCTCTGCCACTTCGCCGCCCAGACCCCGCACAAGATTGCCCTGATGCAGGGGGAGGCGAGCGTCAGCTACGAGGCACTGCTGGCCCGCTGCGAGCAGATGGCAGCCGCTCTGCAGACGTCCGGCGTGCAGCCGGGGGACAGGGTCGGGGTCATGCTGGCCCGCAGCCCCCAGGCCATCTTCGCCCAGCTGGCTGTGCTGTTGGCGGGCGCCGTCTACGTGCCCCTCGACCCCGAACAGCCGTTGGAGCGCCAGGGTCATATCCTGTGCCTTGGGGAGGTCAAGACCCTGATCACCCAGGCCGAGTATCGCCACAAGCTGGCCAGCCTGTTCGAGGGGCGCACTCTCTTGGCCGGGGATCTGGTGAGCGACAACCGGCTCAACCAGCCGGCTGCCGGCCGCGCCGTCGCCTACCTGATGTTCACCTCGGGCTCGACCGGCCTGCCCAAGGGGGTGGCGGTCAGCCACGGGGCGCTCGATCACTTCGCCGCTGCCGTCCGCTGCCGCTATCACCTGAACGAGGGCGCCCGGATGCTGCAATTTGCCCCCTTCAATTTCGACGCCAGCATAGAGGAGGTGTTTGCCACACTGAGCGCCGGTGCCACCCTGGTGCTGCGTACCGACGCCCTGCTCGAATCAATGCCCGCCTTCGCGGCCGGGGTGGAGCAGATGGGGATCACCCACCTCGACCTGCCCACCGCCTTCTGGAACGAGTGGGTGGTGGCGCTGACGGCGGGCCAGGCCCATATCCCGGCCCGGCTCGCCACCGTCATCATAGGCGGCGAGGCGGTCTACCCCGAGCAGTTGGCCCAGTGGCAACGGCAGGGGCGTTCTGATGTGCGCCTGTTCAACACTTACGGTCCCACCGAGACCACTGTGGTGGTCACTACGCATGAGCTGCAGCAGGAAGACCCGAACCAGACCCAGCTGCCCATCGGCCTGCCGCTGCCCGGCATGCAGGCGCTCATTCTGGGGGCAGGGGAACAGCCTGCCAGCGAGGGGGAGCTGGTGCTGCTCGGCCCACAGCTTGCCAACGGCTATGTGGGTGGCGTGCAGGGGAGCTTTGACACCCTTCGGGTCGGTGAGCAGGCGCTGCCCGTCTATCGCACAGGCGATCGGGTGCGGCTGGAGGCCGGCCGGCTGGTCTATCTGGGCCGGCGCGACAACGAATTCAAGATCAGCGGTTATCGCATCCAGCCCGGCGAGGTGGAGGCTCAACTGCTGGCCCTGTCCGGGGTGGACGAGGCCTGCGTGCAGGGGGTGAGTATCGGCAACGTACGCCGGCTGGTGGCCTTCGTGGCCGGCTCCGAGCGCGACAGTCGGGCCATCAAGGCGCAGCTCGCCAAGGTGTTGCCCGCCGCCATGATCCCCACCGACTATCGCCACTATGACCAGCTGCCCCGCACCGGCTCCAACAAGCTGGATCGCAAGGCCCTGCTGGCTCAGTACCAGTCTACGGATGAGGCACTGACCCTCGGCAGTGAGACGGAGAACCGGGTCGGCGCCATCTGGCAGCAGATCCTGGGGCTCGCCACCATGGCGCCTGCGGACAACTTCTTCGAGCTGGGGGGCCAGTCCCTGCAGACCATACAGATAGTGAACCGGCTCGGCGCCGAGTTCGGGGTGCAGGTCAAGGTATCCGATGTGTTCGACCACCCCCGTCTGGACGACTTCTGCCGCTTCCTCGATGGCAAGCTGACCGAGGATGAAGAGAGCGTGGAGATGGTGTGGTGATGAGCAAGGAGCAACAAGCAATGGCCTTTGATTTCAGTGGCAAGCGGGTCTGGGTGACAGGTGCCGGCCGTGGCATAGGGCGCGAGGTGGCAGAGCAGTTCGTGGCCGCCGGCGCCGCCGTGGTGGGGTTGGATCTGGCGTTTCCCGAGGTCGGCTACCCCTATGCCACCCGGCTGATCGACATCGGCGATGCCGCAGCGGTGAACGCCTGCTGCTCCGCGCTGCTGGCGGACGGTGGGCTGGATGTGCTGGTCAACGGGGCCGGGGTCTTGCGCCTCGGCCCCACCGAAAACTTGAGCGACCAGGATTGGCACGACTGCATGACGGTCAACGCCACCGGCGTCTTCTATCTGCTTCGGGCCCTGGTGCCCCACTTCAAGGGGCAGCGGCGCGGTGCCATCGTCACCATAGGCTCCAACGCCGCCCATGTGCCGCGCATGCAGATGGCGGCCTACTGCGCCTCCAAGGCGGCAGTCACCAGCCTGACCCAGACGGTGGGGCTGGAGCTGGCCCCCTTCGGCGTGCGGGTCAACCTGGTGTCGCCGGGCTCGACGGATACCCCCATGTTGCGCGGCATGCTGCCGGACGAGGGGGCCATGGCTCGCACCATTGCCGGGCTGCCGGATCAGTTCAAGCTCGGTATTCCCCTGCGCAAAATCGCCACCCCGGCGGAGATCGCCAATACAGTGCTCTTCCTGGCCTCGGACTTGGCCAGCCATATCACGCTGCAGGATCTGGTCGTCGACGGCGGCGCCACCCTGAGCGCCTGAGGTAAGTCATGAACAATATGATAACGCTGCTAAAACAGCTGGAACGCCAGGGTGTCAGGCTGACCCTCAACGAGAAAGGGCAGCTGATTTCCCAGTCGAGCAAGGAGGCACTGACCCCCGCCATCGGCGCCCAAATCAAGGCGCACAAGGATGAGCTGGTGCGCTGTCTGGCGGCTCGCGCCGCCTTCGAGGCCCCCATTGTCGCTCAAGGCGTTCAGAGCGGCCCGCTCTCCTCCTCCCAGAGCGGGCTCTGGTTTATCGAGCAGTACGAGGAGGCCTCCCACCTCTACAATATGCCGGTCTACTTCAGGGTCCGTGGCGAGCTAGACACGGCGGCCCTGGAATTTGCCTTCGATCACCTGTTTGCCCGCCACCCCAGCATGCGCACCCGTTTCGTCAAGGACGAGGCGGGCAGGGGGGCCCAGGAGATACTGCCGCACGTGCCCTTCAAGCTGCATATTGAGGACGTGAGTGAGCAGCCCGCAGCCGAGCGCGAAGCCTATGTGGCCAGGCGGGTGCGCGAGGAGATAGGGAAGCCCTTCTCGTTGACCAAAGGGGACTTGAGTCGGGTGCACCTTATCCGGTTGGGGTCTCATGAACATGTGCTGTTGATCACCCAGCACCACATCGTCTCCGACGGCTGGTCGGTCAAGAACATGTTTGCCGACTTGAAGCGTGCCTTCCTTGCCCATCAGAACCGGGAGCCCTTGAGCGTGCCCGAGTTGCCGCTCACCTACCTCGACTATGCCCACTGGTTCAACTCGCCGCGCTTTCTGGATTACCACGCAGAGTTCAAGCCGTTCTGGGTCGACAGGCTCGGTGGCAGCCCCGAGGTGCACGGTCTGCCGCTGGACAAGCCGCGTCCGGCTCATCAGGCCAGCGGCGGCGAGCTGGTCTTCTCCACCATAGACAACGCCCTGTGGGAGAGCTTCAAGCGGCTGTGCCAGCGCCACAACACCTCCAACTTCATCGGCCTGCATGCCCTGTTTGCCCTGCTGATGGTGCGCCAGAGCGGCGAGAAGGAAGTCGTCATAGGCACGCCGCTCGCCTACCGCGAGCGCCACGAGATAGAGTCCCTGGTGGGCTTCTTCGTCAATACCCTGGTGCTGCGCACCCGGCTCGAGGGTTGCCCCAGCTTTGTCGACTACCTGCAGCAGTGCCGGGAGGAGGATCTGGCGGCCTTCGATCACCAGCTCTACCGCTTCGAGGCGCTGGCCGAGGCCATCGGCGCCGATCGCACGACTGCCATCAACCCTATCTTCCAGATCATGCTGGTCTATCAGGCCAAGGTGGATTTCAACGATCTCATCCCCGGCTGCCAGCTGGTGGAGGAGACCTCTCCGGTGCTGCCCGCCAAGACCGACATCTCGGTCAAGGTGACCGAGTTGATGGATTCCGTCAGGGTGGACTGGTTGTTCGCCACCGCCCTGTTCGAGCGAGAGACCATCCAGGCTTACGCTGATCGCCTGCTGCACCTGATGCGCGCCGTGGTAGCGGCCCCAGAGACCGACATCTGGCAACTGCCGCTGGAGGCGGGCACAGACCAGGCAGCGCTGGTCGCCGAGCTCGCCAGTCTGCCGCAGGATTACCCCAGCCGCGACACCCTGCTCTGCCATATCGAGCGGCGGGCCGGGCAGTTGCCGGGCGCGCTGGCGGTGAGTGATGGCGAAGGCGCCCTGAGTTACGGCGAGCTGGAGGCGAGCGCCAACCGGCTGGCCCACTGGCTGCAATCCTGCGGCGTGAAGCCGGGCGCCGCCATCGGCATCCAGGCCAGACGGGATGTGGCTTTCGTGGTCGCCCTGCTCGCCTGCTGGAAGGCGGGGGCGGCCTATGTGCCGCTCGACCCCGCCTATCCTGCCGAGCGGCTGGCCCATATCCTGAGCGATGCCAGCATTGCGCTGGTGCTGGGGGGAGAGCCGGATGCCCGGCTCGCCGAGGCCATCACGGGCACAGATGCCGGTTACCACAACCTGCATCGGCTGGCGCTGGATGGGTTGCCAACCAGCACTCCCGCCATCCCCCGGGACGCGGCCATGCTGGCCCAGATCATCTACACCTCCGGCAGCACGGGCCTGCCCAAGGGGGTCATGGTGGAGCAGGGCAGCCTGGTCAACCTGATGGCGGATCATGCAGAGCGCATCGCCCTTGATCACGAGGGCGCCATGTTCAACTGCATGTCTCTGTCGTTCGATGCGGGCAACATGACCACCTTGCTGCCGCTCTACTGCGGCGCGGCCCTGCACTTTGGCGAGCCGGGCGAGGGGGCCATCACGGTCGCGATCAACTGTGGCGCCAGCCATATGATCCAGCCCACCGCCCTGCTGGCGAACCTGCTGCCGCCGACCGATCTCGGTTCTCTGCGCGCCATCGGCTTTGGTGGCGAAGCCTGCCCGAGCAGCCTGATGGAACGCTGGGGGGAGCGGGTGGCGCTTTACAACATGTACGGCCCGACCGAGTGTACAGTCACGGCGCTCTGCGCGCGGCTGGTGCCGGGTCAGCCCATCACCATAGGCCAGCCCATCAGCAATTTAAAAGCGCTGATCCTGGACGAAGGGGACAACCTCTGCCCCGTGGGGGTGCCCGGCGAGCTCTGCCTGAGTGGTCTCGGCCTTGCCCGTGGCTACCTCAATCTGCCTGAGCGCACTCAGGAGGCTTTTATCGAGCTGGCTCTCGACGGTCGTACCCATCGCCTCTACCGCACAGGCGATCGGGCGCTCAGGCGCCGCGACGGCAACATCCAATATCTGGGCCGGATTGACGAGCAGATCAAGCTGCGGGGCTATCGCATCGAGCCCGGCGAGATAGAGACGCAAGTCGCCGCGCTGTGCCCGGCCATCCGCCAGATCAAGGTGGTGGTGCAGGAGGGTCGCCTGCTGGCGTACGCCTGCCTGCATGAGGGGGCGAGCGAGCCGGACGGCGAGGCCTTGCTGCAACGGGCTGGCGAATGCCTGCCCGAATACATGGTGCCGGTGCGGCTCTGCTGGCTGCCCGAGATGCCGCTCACCCCCAACGGCAAGTTGGACCTGCGCCGACTGCCTGCCATTGATTGGCAGCAGAGCAAGCGCGAGCCGCAGAGCGAGCTGGAGCAGACGGTGCTCGCCATCTGGCAGGGGGTGCTCAAGCAACCCCTCGGAGTGGAGGATGACTTCTTCCGCCTGGGGGGTGATTCCATCCTCAGCATCCAGCTCACCACAAGGCTGCGGGATGCGGGGCTGCACTGCAGCGTCAAGGACGTGTTCGAGGCCAAGACGGTGCGCCGCCTCTGCCGCCAGCTCGGCCAGCAGCAGGCGGTCAGCCACCAGACCGAACAGGGCAATCTGACAGGGGAGTTCCCGCTCCATCCCATCCAGCACTGGTTCTTCGAGCAGGGCTTCGCCAAGCCCGGTCACTGGAACCAGGGGGTAATACTGCGTCTGCCCGCCGGGGTGGGCGATGCCGCCCTGCATGGCTGGCTGACCACCCTGCGCCAGCATCACGACGCCCTGCGTCTGGCGGTGACCCCGACCGGCCAGCGCTATCTGGCCGAGCTGGCGCTGCCGCCCTTGCCGACTCTGGATGCAGGAACACTCGGCGGGGCTGAACTGCAGGCCCGCCTGACCGAACTGCAAGGGGATCTGGATCCCGCCAGTGGCCACACCCTGGCCTGGGCCCGCCTGCGCAACCTGGCCATCGAGGGTGTGGCAGAGCCGGTGGAGGGGCTTTTCCTTGCCTTCCACCATCTGGTCATCGATGCCGTCTCCTGGCGCATTCTGGCCGAGGATCTCGCCCGGGTGAGCAGGGGTGAGCCCCTGCCCGCCAAGGGCAGCAGCTATCGCCAGTGGGGAGAAGGGCTGGCCGCCTACGCCCTGCGCGAAGAGGATCAGCTGGCGTTCTGGCTGGCCCAGGGGGAGGGCAACCAGCGAGGACTGCTGGAAGCGCAGCGCGCCGAAGATGGCCGCGCCGCCGCCAGCCTGCTGCAATTGGACAAGGAGACCACGGCCCGCTTGATTGACCCGGCCAATCAGGCCTTCTTCACCCGGGTACCCGACTTGTTGCTGGCCGCCCTGACTCGCACCCTGAGCGAGCTGGGTTATGGCACTCGTCACTGTGTGATGCTGGAAGGGCACGGCCGCGAGGCAATCGATCCTGAACTTGATGTGAGCCGCACCCTGGGCTGGTTCACCAGCACCTATCCGCTGGCGCTGGCCGATGAGCCAGAGTGGGATGCGCTGGTGTGCACCACCAAGGAGCGGCTGCGGGCCGTACCGGACAAGGGGGTAGGCTTCAACGCCCTTCGTCTGCACCATCCCCGTGGCTGGGAACTGCCCGAAGCCCTCATCGTCTTCAACTATCTGGGAGTCAGCCATCAGGGCGCTGCAGGTCAGCCCTGGCAGCCCCTGCCCATGGCGCCGGGGGCGCCCTCCTCACCGGACAACTTGCCACGCGAGCTCATCAGCCTGCACGGGGGCGTCTATGACGGATGCCTCACCCTGCGCCAGGTCGGCGCCCTCAACCAGCAAGGGAGCGACGCCCTGATGGTGAGATTGGCGGCCAACCTGCGTGCCCTGGTGGATCACTGCTGTGGGGTGAGCGCCCCGCGCCACACCCCGAGCGACTTCCCGGGGCTTGGCCTCTCGCAAGCGGCGCTCGACCAGGTGCTGAGCGGGCGCGAGGTGGAGACACTGCTGCCCATGACGTCCTTGCAGCAGAGCATGCTCTATCACAGGGAGCTGGCGCCCCGTGACACGGCTTACCATCTGCAGACCGAAATGGCGTATCGCCAGCCACTGGACCTGGCCGTCTACCGCCAGGCCTGGCAGGCGCAGATCGCTCGCTGGCCGGCCCTGCGCAGCGAGCTGGTGCTGGCGGATGGGGTGGCACTGCAGCGCATCCTGCGCCATGCCGAGTTGCCATTCCACTATCAGGATCTGGTGGGGGATGAGCAGGCCGAGGCGCGCATCGCGGCCTATCGCCAGCAGGATCTGGCCCGCCCGATCCCGCTCGAGCAGGCTCCCTTGCTGCGGGTCGCCTGTTTCAAACTGGCGCCCGATCACCACAAGGTCATTTTCAGTGCCCACCATGGCGTGCTGGATGGCTGGAGTGGTCCCGTATTGCTGGGATCCCTGCATCGCTGCTATCAAGCCCTGATGAACGGTCTGCTGCCGCAAGCCGAACCGGATGGGGCCTGGCTCGAATTTGGCCGCCATATCGCGAGCCAAACCCGCGCCAGCGAGGCCTACTGGCAGGGGCGCGCCGAGCTGTTGGCCCGACCCAACGATCTCTCCCGTCTGTTCGGGGGGGCGCTGGAGCCGCAGCTGACGCAGCACAGGCCTGCGGTGTGCGGCCAGACCCTGGCGCCGCACGTGTCGGCTCAACTGGAGGCCCGCGCTCGCGAGTTGGGGGTGACCACGGGCTTGCTGGCCCAGTATGCCTGGCATCGCCTGCTGGCCCGCCGCTGTGGCGATGACATCACCCTGGTTGGCAACGTGACGCCGGGCCGGGATTTCCCCATCGAGGGGATCACCCAGAGCGTCGGCCTCTATATCAACAGCCTGCCGCTTATCCTGGATTGGCGCACCGAGGCGACCCTGGCCGAGCATATCGCCCGGCTGCAGTCGGATTTGATGGCACTCAACGAGCACGGTACCCAGTCGCTCGCCGCGCTGACGCAGGGCAGAGCGCGCCTGTTCCAGAGCCTGTTCGTGTTCGAGAACTACCCTGTGCCGGCGCTGCCGGAGGAGCCAGAACCCCATCAGCTGGTGCCGCGCTTTGGCGCCGTGGTGGAGAAGGTGGAGCTGCCGCTCTCCCTGGTGGTGAACGCCCGCAGCGGCCGGCTCAATCTGCGCCTCGAGTTCGACGGGGATCTGATCCCCATGGCGAAGGCGGAAGCCGTGCTGGCCGCCTGGCTGGCCGAACTCGGCTGGCTGGCGGAGGCGAGCCTTGCGCTGCCGGCCAGACCCGATGAGATGAGCCTGCCTGCCCCCGTGGCAGCGCGCGTCGCGGCGCCAGTCGCTGAGCCTTGCCCGCCCGCGGCTCGTCCGCTGGTGGTCCTGTGGGAGCGCCAGTGCGGCGTGCCCGGCGTCTGGCAACAGACCCTGTGTGAACTCGGGGTGGATTCGGTGCAGCAGCTCGCCCTGCTGGCGGCTCTCAATGCCGCCTTTGCCGGCGAGCGTGCGCCGCTCACCCTGCGGGATCTCAAGGCCCATTCATCCCCCAGCCGGCTCTATCAGCACTGGCTGGTGCGGCTGCCCGAGGAGGTGCTATGACGATCCTGACCCAGATTGACCAGGCTCCCGTCAAACCGAAAGCCCATCGGGAGTTGAGCCCTCCGCAAGGCGGGCTGGCAACCGAGCAGACCCTGGGCTCGCGCCTGGCCGATTGCCTCGCCGCCACCCCGCTGGCCCCCGCCATCGGCATGGGCGGGGTCGGTATGAGTGAGCAAGGCACGGGCGAGGCCGGCCCCGGCGCCTGGCTCAACTATGGCGAGCTCAGCCTGCGGGTCGGTCAGATCGCCGCCCGCCTGCAGGGGCTGGCGGTGGGAGAGCGGGTCGGCCTCTACTTGGAGAGAGGCCCGGATCTGGTGGCCTGCCTGCTCGCCTGCCTGCGCCTCGGCCTCACCTTTGTGCCGCTCGAGCCGGATTTTCCGGTGGAGCGGCTGCAGGGTATCGCCCGTCAGGCCCGGCTCTCGGCGGTGATCTGTGATGGGCATGGCGATGTGCCCGCGTTTGGCTGTCCGCTGCGCTCCCTCGCCGGCCTCGGTCACGCAGGGGCTACGACCGTGCAGTGGCCCAGCGTGGACGATGCGCTGACGGCCTACATGATGTTCACCTCGGGCTCCACCGGCGAGCCCAAGGGGGTGGTTATCAGCCGGCGGGCCCTGATCTGCTTCCTCGACGGGATCCGCGAGCGGCTCGGGCTATCACCTAACAGCCATTGGCTCTTTATCACCACCCCGGCCTTTGACATCTCCTTGCTAGAGATGCTGGGCCCGCTTTGGGGCGGCGGCCGCTTGACGGTGGCCGGCGGTGAGCACAACAAGGACCCCCTGGGAATGATGGCGCTGCTGGCGGCCGACCCCTCCATCAACTTCCTGCAGGCCACCCCGGCCTGCTGGCGCATGCTGCTCAAAGCAGGCTGGCAGGGGCGCGAGCGTCTCACCGCCCTGTGTGGCGGCGAGGCGCTGGACTCGGGATTGGCCGAGCAGCTTTGCAGTCGTACCCAGCGGCTGTGGAACTGCTACGGGCCGACCGAGGCCACCGTCTGGTCGCTGGTGAGCGAGGTGCGCTGGCCACCGGCGGATGGGCAGATCACCATCAGCCACAGCCTGCCCGGCTATCGCCACTGGGTGCTGGACGAAGCAGGGTTGCCGGTACCTGAGGGGGAGTGCGGGGAGCTCTGCATCGAGAGCCCTGCCCTGTGTGAAGGCTACTGGCGCAAGCCAGGGCTGACGGCGGCGGCCTTCCTGCGGGTCGATGCCCATCGGCTCTATCGTACTGGCGATCGGGTGCGACGACTGGGGGCGGATCGCTTCCTCTATCTGGGGCGGCGGGACGATCAGGTCAAGCTGCGCGGTTTTCGCATCGAGCTGGGGGAGGTGGAGGCGGGCCTTCGCCGCCAAGCCGGGGTGCAGGAGGCGGCGGTGCGCCTCTTTGGCGAGGGGGACGAGGCCATGCTGGTGGGCTATGTGGAGGCCAAAGCCGGGGTGATCCTCAATCGCCTCGCCCTGCGCAAGGGGTTGCAGGCCACGCTGCCGCACTATATGGTGCCGGCGCGGATCCTCCTGCTCGATGCCCTGCCCAAGACAGGCAGCGGCAAGCTGGATAGAAAGGCGCTGCCACTGCCTGAATAGGACGACCGGAAAGCGCCAAACGTCTATAAAAAAAAGCCCGCATGATGCGGGCTTCTTTTTGGCTGCCTGTCCCGTCCTGAATATGGTTTACACCTTTCCCCCACATAAACGGAGAGCCCGATGGGACAAGGTGTGAAACGGACACAGCGCGATTACTCGCTGACTTTTAAACTGGCGCTGGTCGAGCAGATTG